>CALJTZ010000582.1 GCA_937975655.1 uncultured Synechococcus sp.
GCCTCCCCCCAGCAGCACCAGGCCGTGGCAGAGCAGGGCCCGCACCGCCTGCTGTTGGCGTCCATCGAGTCCCTGGCGGGCGGCGTGGGCCAGGGCGTGGTGCAGCTGCTCGTCGGTGGCTGGCGCCGTGAGGGGTTGCTGGGCCCGCTCCTGCAGGTTCTCCAGTACGGTCTGCAACTGAACGTGCCAGCGCCGCCAGCGCAGCTGCAGGCCATCGAGCACCAGCGGGGCCTCGGGACTGCGCTCGCTGGCCTCGGCCAGAGCCACCAGGGGAGAGGCGGCCAGGACCTGGCGATGGCGGCTCGGCCAGCCCTCCGGTGAGATCTCCTCAGGGGGCGCACCCTCGAGGCGGAGTTCCAGCTCCCCGCGTTCCAGGCCGCTGGCCAGGGCCGCGATCAGCTCCAGAACGGCCGGCTCCGCGGCGCACTGTCCTAGCCGGGGCAGGGCCTCCTGCAGGGCAACGGCCAGGCTGGTCATGGCTGGCCCTCCCTCAGCAGGGTGTCGAGGGCCAGCACCCGCTGCAGGGGGGGCTGTTCCACCAACATGCCCGGCACGGCCGCCTCCTCGTTGCTGAGACAGTCGAGCGGGCCCGGCACCCCCCGCAGAAACACGTAGGCGTAGCCCCCTAGATGGCGCGTGGCGTCGTATTCGGGCAGCCGCCAGCGCAGATAGCGGTGCAGGGCCACCAGATAGAGGTGCGCCTGCAGGGGGTAGTGGTTCTGCTCCATCAGCTGGGCCATGGCGTCCTGGCCGTAGTGGAGCGGTCCGCAGGCCAGGGGTTGCCCGCCGGCATCGCGCACCCCCAGCCAGTTGCTCTTCCAGTCCGCCACCCACCAGCGCTCGCCCCAGCGGAACACCAGATCAATGGAGCCGGTGAGGAAGCCTTCGCTCATCACGGCCAATTGCCCCACTAAAACCGTACCGGCGTGGCGAATGATGGTACGCGATTCAAACATGCCGCAATTCGTGCTTAGGGTTTGGCAGTGACAGGGGTCGACTGGGCTCTGAACAAGACAATGTCTTCGTTGTTGTCCGATGGGCGGCGCACTGTGGCGTGTTGTGTCCAGGCACTGGCATCCACTTCTTGGTTGAATGTTGCAAGTGCCTGCGTGTCGACAATGAGCCAAGCACATTGGCTTGTGTCAGTCGATTTGTTTTCAGCGCGCGTTGCAATGGGGATCAGTTTGAGTCTGCCATGAAATTGAAATGCTGCGCCTTGCGCCTTGGTCAATCCATGGTAGTGAACACAGTCTGTTG
>CALJTZ010000583.1 GCA_937975655.1 uncultured Synechococcus sp.
GGCCTGGCTTCGGTCCAGCAGGTCACCGACCTCTGCCTCGGCATCGCGACGGGCGACGGCAAGAAGGTCCTCGCGCTTTGCGACGCCTTCCACGCCGAAGGCCGCGACCTCCTCCGCGTGCTCGCCGACCTCCAGGTCCGCGTCCGCGCCGCCACGCTGGATGCGGTCCGCTCCGGCGGGACTTCCGCCCAGCTCGGCGCCCCGCTCGCCAAGCGTGTCGCGGACGCCGTCGAGACCGGCGAGCGCGAGCGTCCCAATCGCGGTGTTGTTGACCGTGATCCGCAGCGTGCTCGATGTGGATCCCTCGCGCCTCACGGTGCTGCTGCCCCAGAGCCTGGATCGCCAGCCCACGGAATCCCGCGATCAGCTGGAGCGGGTGCTGCACCTGGTGGAGAAGCCCGAGCACGATGAGCTGCCCCTGCCCATGGCCAGCAGCCTCTGCAACCAGGAGATCATCAACCGCTGCGACCAGCTGATCTGTTACGCCTTCCACGACAGCGAAACCCTGCTGGCCAGCTGCCGTGCCGCCGAGGACATGGGCAAGGTGGTGAGCCTGATGTTCTTCGACTGAAGCCCGCTGGGGCTCAGGCCTGGCTGAGGATCGCCTTCAGGCCTTCCACGTAGAGCAGGCCGCTGCAGAGCAGGCCCGCGGCCCAGCACAGGGCCCGCAAGGGCGGCACATTGGCCACATAGGCGGGGATGTAGAGCAGCCGCAGCAGCGGGTGCAGCCAGGCCGCGGCGATGGCCACCGGGGCGTCCACTCCCGCCACCAGGCAGAGCAGGGCTGCTGGGGCATGCAGGCTGAAGGCTTCGAAGCTGTTCTGGTGGGCCCAGCTGGCCCGCTTGCCCCAGGCCGGCAGGCGATCGAACATCGCCCGCGGGGCGGAGAGGTCGGCCAGGCTGAAGTCCGCCTGGGAGCGGGCGGCCCCCAGGGGCACCACGCTGGCGATCACCACGGCGCCGGCCAGCAGCAGCGACCAGGCGAAGGCAGGAGACATCAGAAACAGGGCAATCAGCAGCAGTCTGAAGCCTGGGATGGGTCCTTTTCTAGGCTGGCCCCAGCTGCCAGTTCCCCGCCGCCCATGGCCGACACCTATTCCTTCGATGTGGTTTCCGATTTCGATCGGCAGGAACTGGTGAATGCCGTGGATCAGGTGCGGCGTGACGTGGGCACCCGCTACGACCTCAAGGACTCCGCCACCGAGATCAGCCTCGACGAGACCAGCCTCACCATCACCACCGCCAGCGACATGACGCTGCAGGCCGTGGAGGACGTGTTGCGCCAGAAGGCCACCAAGCGCAACCTCTCGCTCAAGATCTTCGATTTCCAGACCCCCGAACCGGTGGGTGGCAACCGCGTGCAGCAGCTGGTGAAGCTGCGCAAGGGCCTGAGCAAGGAACTCGCCAAAGACCTCAGCAAGACCGTGCGCGACAACCTCAAGAAGGTGACCGTGGCGATCCAGGGCGAGAGCCTGCGCATCACCGGCAAGAACAAGGACGACCTGCAGCAGGCGATCCAGTTGCTCAAGGCCCAGGACGTGGAGGTGCCCCTGCAGTTCGAGAACTACCGCTGATGGCCGGCGCCGGCTGGCGGTTCTGGATCGATCGCGGCGGCACCTTCACCGATCTGGTGGCCCGCTCCCCCCGGGGCGAGCTGGTGGTGCGCAAGCTGTTGTCTGTGCAGCCCGATCAGCCGGGCGATCCTGCGGTGCGGGCCATCCGGGCCCTGCTGGGGCCAGGCGAGTGGATCGAGGAGGTGCGCCTTGGCACCACCGTGGCCACCAATGCCCTGCTGGAGCGCCGTGGCGCCCCCACCCTGCTGCTGCTCAACCGGGGCTTCGCCGATCTGCTGCGCATCGGCGATCAGCACCGCCCAGACCTGTTTGCCCTGCGCATCGACAAACCCGACCCCCTGGAGCAGCGGGTGCTGGAGGTGGGCGGACGCCTGGCGGCCGATGGCTCCGAACTGGAGCCCCTGCAGCTCGATGGGGCCCTGGCCGAACAGCTGCGCCAGGCCCGCGCCGATGGCCTCACCAGCGTTGCCGTGGCCCTGCTGCACAGCTACCGCTACCCGAGCCATGAGCTGCAGCTTGGCGAATGGCTGGCCAGGTTCGGCTTTGAGCAGATCTGCCTCTCCCACCAGGTGAGTCCGCTGCCGCGCCTGGTGCCCAGGGGCCAGACCACCGTGCTGGAGGCCTATGTGGGCCCGGCCCTGCGTCACTACCTGGACCAGGTGCAGACCGCCCTCGGCGTCGAGGTGCCGCTGCAGATCATGCAGTCGAGCGGTGGGCTGATCGGCCCCGATCGCCTGCAGGCCAAGGACACGATGCTCTCCGGCCCGGTCGGGGGGCTGGTGGGGGCCGCCCGCACCAGTGCCGCCGGCGGCTATCCCGTGATCGTGGGGTTCGATATGGGCGGCACCTCCACCGACGTTTGCTACTGCGATGGCGACTGGGAGCGCCGGGAGCAGTGGCCGCTGGCGGGCTTCACCCTGCAGGCCCCCATGTTGCAGATCCACACGGTGGCCGCCGGTGGGGGCTCGGTGCTGCAGTTCGATGGCCAGCGCCTGCAGGTGGGGCCCGCCTCCGCCGGTGCCGATCCGGGCCCGGCCTGTTACCGGCGGGGTGGCCCCCTCACCCTCACCGACGCCAACCTGCTGCTGGGCCGGTTGCAACCGCAGCACTTCCCGGCGGTGTTTGGGCCGCAGGCCGATCAGCCCCTGGATCCGCAGGCGGTGCGTCAGCCCTTTGCCCAGCTGGCGGCGGCCATGGGCACCAGCGCGGAGCTGGTGGCGGAAGGCGCCATCGCCATTGCGATCGAGCGCATGGCCGAGGCGATCCGGCGCATCTCGATCCAGCAGGGGCACGATGTGCGCCAGGCCGCCCTGTGCAGCTTCGGCGGGGCGGGCGGTCAGCACGCCTGCGCCCTGGCCGAAGCGCTCGACATGCACCAGGTGCTGCTGCATCCCCTGGCGGGGGTGCTCTCCGCCTATGGGATCGGGCTCGCGGACGAGCGCCAGATCCACGAGCGGGTGATCCGCCAGCCGCTCACGCCCGCCCTGCTCGAGGCTCTTGAGGAGCAGTTCGCTGAGCTGGTGGTCGTGGCCGGTGGTGTAGCGGCTGGCGTGGTGGTGGAGCGGCGGCGCAACGACGACGAGGACGCCAAGGACCCGGTGTACTCGTACG
>CALJTZ010000584.1 GCA_937975655.1 uncultured Synechococcus sp.
CAGGGGCGCTGACAGAGGGACAGGGATACCCACGAACCACTCCAGATGCGTACACCTGTACTAGCACGGTTTCGTTGGCCTGGCCGCGGCGGCGCTCGGGGGCGGCCTGGAGCTGGCTGTGTTGACGGCTCAGGCCAGGCGGTCTTCTGAGAGCTGGCGGAAGGCGTCGTTCAGCATCACCACCTCGGAGAACGCCTGCTCCAGGGCCGAGAAGCGCTGGGGATCAAACAGCTGATCGACATCGAAGTTGAGGATCGGCCGGATCCCTGCGGGCACGCTGAGGAAATCGTGCAGCTTGCGCAGCATCTCGCCGGCGCTGCGGTTGGCCTGCTGCAGCTTCTCCCGCTCCCCATTGAAGGCGTCCAAGGCTTGTTGCAGCTGGGGGATGGCTCCTTCCAGCAGCTCGTTGCCCTTGGCCTTGGCCAGGGTGTCGATCACCGAGGTGCGCAGCCCATCGATCTTGCCCAGGGCCTTGTTGGTCCACGACCGCTCCCGCAGACACTCCATCGCCGCCTTGACGGCCTTGGATTCCACGGAGAGATCCTCCAACTGGGCGATGCCGCCGCCGCGCAACCAGTTGGCCACGCCGCCGCCTGAGCGCAACTGCTGCCGTTCGGCCGGTGGACTGAGGCTGATGCACACCTCCTCAGTGGTCAGCTTCTTGCCGTTGAAGGTGAGGGTGCGGCAGCGCACGTCAACCCTTGGGGCCTGCAGGTCGCCGGCCAACTTGAGCGACTGGATCACGCCAAAGTTCTCCTTGACCTGGCAGGGGGCCTGGCGAACGCGCCGATCCGCGGCGTCCACCAAGGCCTGGAGTTGCCGGTGGTTCTGCTGCAGCAGCGCGTAGACCACAGCAACGATGGCCAGGATCAAGAGCCCCGCCAGCAGGAAGGCCTGCCAGTAGGCGAGCACAAAGCCCAGGGCCACCAGGCCCAGCAAGGTGCCGCAGCCGGTGGCGCATCCGTTGTTCTCCTGGGCCATGGATGAGCGGTGTTGCGTTGGCGTTTCCGCCACTGTCATCAGCATCAGTCCGGCGTCTTGCTGACGCCACCACAAGAGCTGCCAGCCATGCGGAACACGCATGGACAGACGTTTTGGTGTTGCTTGCTGACCCTCCGGTGGCTTTTGCTGGGGTGCCCGATCCAGCCGCCATGAATCCGACTGAGGTTGTGGATGATCTCCCGGCGAGCCCTGATTCGGCGCTGCTGGTGCCCACGCCGGAGTGCAAGGGGATCCGTGCCACCAGCGATTTCCCTCGCGATCTCAGTGGGTTGTCTCCGGAGCAGATCGCCCACACCTACAGCGCCCTGCGCAACAGCCATGCCTCGCTGGCCCGCGCCCGCGGCCAGCTGCAGCGCCGCTCGCGCGAGTTGCGTGAGGCCCGCGACCGCTTCCTGGCCACCCTGCATGGCTATGAAGAGCGGCTGGTGGCGATCGGCAAGGAAAAGGCCGAGGCCCTCTCCCTGGCGCAGGAGCTGCACCAGGAACTCGAGCTCTTTGAAGGCAAGCAGCAGGCCCTGGATCGCCTGCTCACCGACCTGGAAGAAGCCAAGGAGCAGGCGGGCTTCTGGAGCATCCTGCGCATCACCGAGCTGATCGCCAAGATGCGCGCGCTGTTGCGGGGAGGCGCCTCCAGCCGTGGCTGAACTGAGCGAGCGCTTTGCCGAGTTGATGGCCCGGCTGTCCAAAAGCGACGCTGATTTGTTCCGCACCTTGGGGGAACAGAACGCCAGCGTGCGCCAGATGGTGGAGGACCTCACCGGCCCTGCGGCCGCTGCTGCAGGCACGGACGCGCCAGCCACCGCCGCGCTCGCACCCCAGGCCCTGCTGGCCCCAGAGGCGTGCTCCCTGTCTGCCCTGAAAGCGCGCTTCCGGCGGGTGGCCGATGCCCAGGTCTGGGCGGAAGAGCGCCTGGGCCCCGCCCCCAAGAAGCCCACCTGGGCGGAGCTGGAGCAGACCTTCCGCACCGGCGCCTGGCCCGTGAAGGCCAGCAAGCGTGGTGCCCGTGGAGCGGGGCTCCAGGTCGCCCAACTCGAGCAGCGGCTGCTGCAGCGGATCGATCTGATGGAGCAGCGCTGCTTGCAGCGGATCGAAGACCTCGAGCAGCTGATTCGTTCGCTGCTGGTGCGTGCATGACGGTGGACGATCCGTCACGCCTGGAGCAGCTCGGTCGCTTTCTGTTGCGCGGTCTGCGCATCGGCGCCAGCACCGTGTCGATCGTGGAGCTGCTGCGCAACGACTGGACCGGTGGTATCAGTGCGGGGCTGGCCTGGCTGGTGTTTCTGCAGGTGGAGCGGCGGCTATTTGTGCCAAAGAGTCCCAACAGTGCTGGGTAGCACTGTTGCTGCTGTCTCCGTTCTGTGCGATGAGGTGGCAGGCCAGTCTGGTCAGCATTGGGTCTTCGATCTCGCGCTCACTGCCGGAGCCAAGTTGGACCATTTTGGTGACTTCAACAAAATGGTCTTTTGTCGCCTTGCTAGATGCCTCACATGCTGTTCTTGCCTTTGACATGACACCGCAAAAGCTCCTCCATTCGCCATAGCCAAGCAGGTGTTGCAGGTCGCGCGCGAGCCAGTACTCCACTCCGTCCTCGTGGCATTGCGCATGGGCCTCGAACTCGTTCATGAGGCTCTCGATGCGGTCCTTTTTCAAGGCGCCTGTCAATAGGCGATGGTTCATCGTAGTGCCACTTGAATTATTGCAACGCAGGTTTAGTTGGGGTCGTGGCTTCTCTTCTGCGGCGGCCACTGGGGAGGGCAGGTCTGCCAGGGCTTTTGGCGCTTCTCGATCGAGAGCCTGATCGCCCGCACGCGGGTGAACTCCTTGCGCCGCTTGAGGATCGGTGGCTCTCCCCTGAGCATCAGCTCCCCCGGCGTCACCTTCAGTGCCTGGATACGGTTCAGGCAGAGGAGAGGTGCCGATGCTCCGTGAACTTGTGCAGGCCATCGGCATCCCTCTGCTGGTGCTACTGCTGGCGGTGCTGGCGCTGGAGCAGTGGCGCGATCAGCTGCCGGCGTGGCTGCAGCGGTTGGCCCAGCGCCCGTCCTGGCTCTGGAACACCGGCATCGGGCTGATCATCGGCCTGTCGCTGCTGCGCTGGTTGCTGCATCGCTGAGGCTGGACCTGGCTAGGTTCAAGCCATCTGGAGGGCTGGGTGGTGTCGTACAGGATCCGTTTGCTGGAGACCGAGGAGGGCTGGTCGGTGAGCTGCCTGGATCTGCCCGGCTGCCACTCCCAGGGCGCGACCAGGGACGAAGCCCTGGCCAACATTCGTGAGGCCATTGGCCTGTGGCTTGAGGTGGAGGCGGAGGAGGCCGGCGTCAAACAGGTGGAGACCCTGGAGCTGGCGATCTGAATGCCCCGCCTGCCAGGGATCAGCCAGAAAGAAGCTGTTCGCGTATTCCAGAAGCTGGGCTACCGCATCATGCGGGAGTCCGGCCACCTGATCCTGAGCAATGGCGAAAGGAGGCTGGTCATCCCGCGGCATGACCCCATCAACGCCATCACCATGGGTGCCATCGCCCGTGATGCAGGCCTGACCCCTCAGCAATTCCGAGACCTGCTCTGAGTGGAGGATGCTTCGCTCACCAGCCTGGCCTGCTCCAGGCTCACCCCGGGGAAGAGCTCCACAAATTCA
>CALJTZ010000585.1 GCA_937975655.1 uncultured Synechococcus sp.
CCCTGGTAGAAGAGTGGTCGGAATGGAGAGGCGTCAACTTTCCTGGCAGAGGGGGATGTAGGCGGTAGTGGTGCCGCTGGCGCGATGGAACAGCCAGGCCTTGGCGTGCAGACGCGTTCGGCGCGTGTCGGTGCTGACGCGCACCTGGGCACCGCGTGCAACCAACCAGTCGAGCGCCTTGCGATCGGTGGCGCCCATGTAGACGGTGGTGAGGACCCGAAGAGGGCGGCCGGAATCCAGATGGGTGCTCAGCTGCGCCTGCATTAATCGCAGGCCGCTCCACTTGATGAAGGCGCAGAGGAGATCGATGCGATCAGCTGATGGGCATTCCGCCTGCAAGGCCAGGCCAACGCTGGGCTCGCTGGGGGCGTTGATCAGCAGAGTGCCATCCGCCAGGGGAATCAGTGGCCTGGTGATGGGGGTCTGGCCCTGGAGCAGGGGAGCCGTGCGCAGTTCCTGCAGGACCCCGGCACTGGGGTGCAGTTGGTCACCGGGATGGATGGCGGTGGGTACCTCCTGGTGCAGCAGGGCCACGATCTGATTCACCAGGGCCAGCTGGTGTTGCTGTCTCTGGGCTTCTGGAAGAGAGGCCAGGGCCGTTTCGCTGAGCTGGCGGAGGTAACGGGCTAAACGCTGGGGGGCCTCAGCGCGGTCGAGGGGCTCGAGGTCGTGGAGGGCATCCGGCAGGGACGAGAGTGCCTGATGGATGGCTTCGCTGAGTGGATGGTCGTAGAGGCCAGGAAATAGCGCCTGTTCAGCCATAGGAGGGCAGCCATGTGGCTAGAAAGGCCGCCGGAGTTCGGCGGGCAAGACCCGTTTATGAGCATGCTATGCAGACCCGCATAAAATCAAAGGAGACGGGGATACCAGGAGCAAATGCCTCTTCCCGACACAGCTCATTCGGCATCGCCCTTGATCAATCTGCTTCTTATGCGGAATATCGAGCCCAAGATGAGTGTATTGGGCGGCTCCGCTCAATGACAAGCCAGCAAGATTAAACTAAAGTAAGCCCCGAGAGTAGGCAATCACAGTCTCTTTATGTCCGCGACGGAAAAGACAGAGTATCTCTCCGAGATACTAAGGCTGCGAAGCAGTGAATACAATGCAAAAGAGGAGAGAGTAAACACAAGGCGTTCTTGTTTAAGTTAACTATTACTGGATTCAGCGGAGCGACTACGGTGCTCTTGGGGTTGCAGGGCGTAGGCCAGAAATATCTACTCCGCAACTCCGCACTCTTGCTTAGTGCCTGGGTTACGCTCTTAAGTACGTGGGATTCATTTTTTAATCACCGAGGGCTTTGGGGCAGGTACACAACGACTTGCGCAGCCCTACGCGCAGTCGAATCGGACCTTGAGTACCTTTTACTCAAGGGTAGTGGTATGTATACCGAAGGGCAGATTGGTGAGCTGTATGAACGATATCAAGCGATTATCCAAGAAACCAACCAGTGGTGGCAGCGAGAACGTTCAGAGGATCGCCAGCTCAGTTAAAGATCATTACTACTGGCCAGATTTCTCAGAATCATCCTGCTTCAGCGTAGAAATTCGAACGGCTGCGAAGAGTTTCGCCAGAATTGCTAGCTATATTCAACATACAGAAGGCTGGCGCGGAGGCTGCCATGTCCTCGCCAAAAGCCACTCTCCGCATCTGATCTTGGTGTTAGTACAGTAAGTGATTACCCTCAAATCTTGCTTGCAACAGCTCCAGTCGATTCATAAGCTTTTGAAGCTTCTGCTCCTTCCGCTTCTTCCCACTGGGAGGACCGTCAAAATGGCTCATCTCATTGCCCAGTAGATAGTCGACAAAATCTTTGGGCTCGCAAGGTCTTGAGCCCATCCACTTGTGAAAGTTTCGATGGATATTGCTGCTGATGGCGATCAGGTTCTCTTCATAAGCTGCTAGATCTGGCCTTGAACTTGCATCGAACAGGTGATGCACTTCCAGTTCAACTGGATTCTGATCGGAGGCAGATGGTTTGTGGCCAGAGACCGCGCACCCAGATCCATCTTTACGTAGGGCCCTCTGGCGGACTTTCTCCTTCGCTGCCTTCACCCTTGCTTCGTGGCTTTCGAGCAGCTTGCGCTGGACCTCAAAGCACTCTTCAGCCACATCGGCAACGGCTTTGACCCAAGCCTTCCGTGCCTTGGTGATCCTGCCTTTGTCCCTCATCGTCTTAGCCAGGCGCACGATTCCGCGCTGGCTCCAGTGGCGCTGTTCTTTGCCCTCAAAGCTGTCGAAGTGAACGCCAACCTCTAATCCCTCGGCGCCTTCTAGACCAGAACTTTCCTCTTGGATCCTCGTGATGGTGCCAGACATACCTTTGCCATTGGTACCTAGCACCCTAACGACAGAGCGCTGTTCAAGGAAAATAAGGTCCCCTCGGATCTGGATCGTGCTTCGGTCTTGGGTTACTTGAATGATTCTGCGTTTGACGAGTGTGCGTGTAACTCTCGCGCGATGGTGCGTGAAGGACTCATGGATCTTGGCCAAGATACTCCCGCCCTCCTTCTCCTCCAAGTACTTTGCAAGTGCCATCACGCCCTCCTCGTAAAAGCGCCGACTGCGAGCTTGGCCTGGTTCGTACTCAAAGAACTCTTCTTCTATGAGCTCCCATTCATCATCTGCATGGGCATCGAAAAACTCGCAGATACTATTAAGCTTCTTGGGGGTTATCCCAAGAATTCTGGCTGTCTCTTGAAAAGAGAAGGCATCGCGAGACTGTCTGGATGTTGTTGTCATCGGATTGCTCAGAGGAAGGCAAGAAGGGAGTCGCGCATTTTCTGGAGCCGTTCCATGACACGAGGGTCGCCGCCTAGATCGGGATGGTGTTCCTTGGCAAGCCTGCAGAAAGCCTCTTTAATATCTTCGGCGCTCGCTGTTGATGGGTCAAGAGAGAAGACATGCCAGGGTCTGAAATTCTCTAGAACATCGATGCCATTGATTGATGTCTTGCCAGTTTTGGTGCGTTCGCTGTGGGGTACACCAACCCACTCCCGGTAGAGCTTGAGCCAATCAGCCTTTGTTTTGAGATCAAATGTTCGGCCCGCCATCGCCATGTTGAACTCACTTGATTTGCGAAGCTCAGTGGCATTCTTAGTGTCAAACACCTTGCATACTGCCGTTTTGAGCTCTGACAGTGTGAGAGCGGGCTCGGGGAACGGCTTCCCGTTGATGAACTCTGCGAAACCCAAAAGGCTTTCAGCATCAGGAGTCCCACCTGAGAGTATTTCTTCGATCTTTGCTAGAACCGTTGTTCTATCGAGCTTCTTGCGCGTCGGCGTCTTGGTGGCCACGGCTCAGTAGGTCTGTTTTCCATTGATAACCCCCCGAACCCCTCCGCGGGGAGAATTGTCATCACCTGTTCGGCGAGGGATCTGATGCCAGTGGGCATGGAACACCGTCTGCCCTGCCGCCTAGCCTGAATTCAACCCCAGGTTCCAGCCGCTGATCGTGGTGTCCTGGGCGCTGAGTTGCTCCCGCCTCTGGTTCAGCAGTTCCACCAACGCGTTCCACTCTGGCTGGTACAGCCCCAGGCCGTCCGCCACGTGCCGCCGGGGCATCACCAGGCTGTGCCCCTTGCTCACCGGGTAGGCGTCGGCGATGCAAATCGCCAGCTCGTTCTCCAGTAGCACGCCAACGCAAGGGCCTCCTCGAACACCACTTTCTGTACGTCGGTAAGCACGAACTCGGTGATGCCATTGGGAATGAGCTCCACCGCATATGCCAGCTGCTGGCTGGGATCGGTCACGTCGCTGCGCCGCACCCACCTCAGATCGCCACCTTTTCACCCCCATGCGCCCATCACATGCCGCTGCTGGGCTGCAGCGGATCGGAACCTGCAAGAAGATCGTGTCCCGCTGCTGGATTGATCAGTCCGGATGTCCGGGCAGTGCAGCTCTAAGAGGCTGCTGAAAAAGCGAGAAACGAACGGCCTGTTGGTCGGTTCGTGATCGTTG
>CALJTZ010000586.1 GCA_937975655.1 uncultured Synechococcus sp.
AGAGCACTCGGCTTTTAACCGATTGGTCCTGAGTTCGAATCTCAGGCGACCCATTGAAATAACTGGCTTTCCCAAGGCCCCATGCGGGTTTTCGGGGAAGCCTTTCTGTTTGAACTGATGTCGCAAAGCTTCACGGTGCGCCGTTTTGCGGTGCGGCGGACCCTGGCGCATCGCGTTTTTCCCCTAAATTTCCCCCAGATCTCCCCCGGGGGGAAATGGCGGCCCCCTGGCTCACCGACATCTCCCGCAGTTTCAAGCGTCATCGGATGGGCCGGCCAGGCTGGTTCCTGGAGCTGCATCGCGACAAGCTGCGGGTGTGCAGCACCGAGCTCCCCCGCCGGCCGGGGGAACCACCGAGCGATCGGCCGGTCAAGCGAGCGTTCACCCTCTCCAGCGAGCCAGGGCCCCGGACGGCATCGGCGGCCTTGGTCGAGGCCTGCGAGCTGTTTGATGCCGTGCTGGCTGGCACCTGGCAATGGCCCAGCGGCGAAACCCTGCCGGTGGCAGGAGATCCCAACCGGCTGAGCGGGCCGGTGATCAGCGGCCTGATCCAGCGGCTGCACAGCAAGGTCGTCGGGGAGAAACTGTCGGAGCGCACCTGGACCCACAACTGGCAATCGGGGATGGAAGCCCTGGCCGCCCTGGCTGATCAGCAGTTCTGGCCCAACGATGAAGACCTCCTGCGGGCGTTCCTGCAGCGGTGGGAGGCCGGAAGTCGTTGCCGGCAGATCGCCTACGGCCAGGCCCGGCGCCTCTGGACGGAAGCCGGCTGGGAGTGGCCCCAGGCGATCGAGGCCATGCGGGGGAACGGCCGGGCCGCTGCTCCACCGGAGGGGGTGCGGGCGTTCACCGATTCGGAAATCAGCGCACTGCGCCAACGCATCCTGACCAGCCACCAGATGAGGCCAAGTGCCTTGGTGGCCTGGGACCTGCTGATCGTCTTTGGCCTGCGGCCCATCGAGCTGCAGGCGATTGACCTGCAACGGGCCCGTGGCGGGGCCTTGATTGCCGTGATCAGCAGGAGCAAGAAGACCAGCAGCGGTGTGGCCGGTGGGGCCCGGCAGATCCCGGCGGTTCCACCCACCAACTGGCCAGCCGGCTTCGAACCGGATGCCCGAACCGGCCCATTTAACGCCGAAATGATTCGGGTCATGGGCAACGCCAGCACGAACCGCGTGTTCATC
>CALJTZ010000587.1 GCA_937975655.1 uncultured Synechococcus sp.
GACGCCTTCGTCCAGGACAATTCGCCCGAAGCCTACGAGAAACTCGTCGACCGCCTGCTCGCCTCGCCGCGCTACGGCGAACGCTGGGCCCGCCGCTGGCTCGACCTCGCCCGCTACGCCGACAGCGCGGGCTACCCGAGCGACCCCGGCCGCTCGATCTGGGCCTACCGCGACTGGGTCATCCGCGCCTACAACGCCAACCTGCCCTTCGACCGCTTCACCATCGACCAGCTCGCGGGCGACCTGCTCCCGAACCCGACCCAAGACCAGCTGATCGCCGCCCGCCTCACCCTTGAGGAGATCGCGGCGCACCTGGGCGTGGATTCCCTGGCCTACCTCAGCAAGCAGGGCATGGTGGACGCCGCCCAGGCCAACTCCACCCATTTCTGCACCGCCTGCTTCGATGGCGCCTACCCAATCGAGATGGAGGAATCCCTGCGCAACAGCAAGCTGATGCTGGAGCCCGCCGGCATCGCCGCCAAGCTCTAGGAGCGGCTCACACCGGTCACACCGGGGCTTCCGTGCCCTGGGCCTGATGCACCACCGCACCGCCCAGGCCGAAGGCGGCATGCACAGCTTGGAGGGCCCGGATGCCATCGGCTTCCGGCACCACGCAGCTGGTGCGGATCTCGCTGGTGGCGATCATCTCAATGTTGATGCCGGCCTCTGCCAAGGACCGGAACATGCGGGCGGCAGTGCCGGTGGTGCAGGGCATGCCGGCCCCCACGGCGCTCACCCGAGCAATGGCCATGCCCTCCTCGAAGCTGGCGCCCGGCCATTGGGCCAGCAGGGGTTGCAGGGCGGCCTGGGCCCGTTGCAGGTCGTCGCGCTTGAGGGTGAAGCCCATATCGCGGCTGAGCTGCTCGCCGCTGCCATGGGTGCGCTCCGATTGCACAATGGCATCGAGGCTGATGCCGGCATCGGCGAGGGTGCGGCACACGGCCGCCGCGGTGCCGGGTTTGTCCGGGATGCGGCGCACGGCCACCTGGGCCTGATCGCGATCGAGGGCCACGCCGCGCACCTCCGGCTCACCGGCGCCGGCGGGGGCGGGATTGTGGCGCAGCTGCTGATTGTGCAGTTCGAAGCAGTGGGCTGCGGCCTGCAGGGCCTTCGCCCCCTGATGGCCGGCCACCAGGCAGCTCACCTTCACCTCGCTGGTGGCGATCAGGCGCAGGTTGATGCCCCCCTTGGCCAGGATGTCGAACAGGCGGGCGGCCACCCCGGGGCGTCCCATGATGCCGGCTCCGGAGATGCTCAGCTTGGCCATGCCGGCTTCGGCGCTGAGGGTGGCTCCAGCGGCCGCCGGCCCCATGCTCGCCAGCAGCTCGCGGCACACCAGCTGGGCCCGATCCAGCTGGGCCTCAGCCACCGTGAAGGCGATGTCGTTCGTGAAGGTGTTCTGGCCCGTTCCGGCTCCTGAATCCCCCTCATGGGTGGCCTGCACGATCAGGTCCACGTTCAGGCCTGCGTTCGAGAGGGCCTCGAACAACTGGGCCGCCACCCCCGGCTGATCGGGCACATGGGCTAGGGCCAGCACCGCCTGGTGGGTTTCCAGTTCGGCGCCATCCACGGGTTTGCCCAGTTCCAGCCCCTCGCCGCTGCCGCGCCGGCTGGTGGCCTCGCTGGTGAGCAGGGTGCCGGGGGCCTCGCTCCAGCTGGAGCGCACCACTAGGGGCACGCCGTAGTTGCGGGCGATCTCGACCGCCCGTGGATGCAGCACCGCCGCCCCCAGGCTGGCCAGCTCGAGCATTTCGTCGCAGCTGACCTGGTCCATCAACTGGGCATCGGCCACCTTGCGCGGATCGGTGGTCAGCACCCCGGGCACATCGGTGTAGATCTCGCAGGCCGCGGCCCCGAGGGCTGCAGCCAGGGCCACCGCCGAGGTATCCGACCCGCCCCGCCCCAGGGTGGTGATTTCGGGGGTGCCGGCGGCGCCGCCGCTGGTGCCCTGAAACCC
>CALJTZ010000588.1 GCA_937975655.1 uncultured Synechococcus sp.
CGTGACCTCCAGGTCGGGGCAGAGGGCGGCGGCGATCCAGCGGTCGATGTCGCGTCCCCCCAGGGCGAGCCCGGCTTTGCCCAGCACCCGGGCGGTGCGCAGGGCCTGCCCGCTGCCAGCCAGGTCTCGGCCGCCGAAGCGCAGCAGCTGGGCAATGGGGGCGGCTTTGCCCTCTCCGCCTTCCAGGGCCACCAGGGAGAGGTCGATGGTGCCGCCGCCCAGGTCCACCACCAGCACCTTGCTGCCGGCCGGAAGGCCGGCGCCGATGGCCGCGGCGGTGGGTTCATCCACCAGGGCCACCTCCGGCACCGCGAGGCCGCTGGTCACCTCGGTGAGCCAGCGGCGATACCCGCGGTAGCTGTCGATCGGGGCGGTAAGCACCAGCCGGTTAGGGGCCAGGTGTGCGGGCAGCTGCTGCCAGATGCGCTCCATCAGCAGCTTGCCGGCCTGCTCTGGGCTGAGCAGGGCCTCGCCTGCCCCTGCTGGGCTGGCTTTGCGGGCACCGATCCAGCGCTTGAAGTCACGCTGCAGTTGCGGGCCGCCTTGCTCTACCAGGCCCGCCTCGATCACCTGGCGGCCGATCAGAGGCTGCTCACTGCCAGCCTGCTGCAGCCACAGCAGGCTGGGAATCACGCTGGGGGTCCCGCAGCTGAAGGGGGGCAGCTCCAGCAGCTGGGCCGGGCCGCCCGCCGCAGGCTGGAAGGCCACCACGGTGGTGGTGCTGCCTAGATCGATGGCAAGGGTGCCGGCCATGGCCGTCAAAGCTGAAGGGAAAACGCCGTCCCCAAGGCTGGCGCCGCCGGCGGCGCCATGGTGAGACCGGTGGGTCCAGAGAGGAGCATGGATCGGGTCTCTCACGCGCTGTTGTCCTTCTACAGGGAGGATCCGGAGCTCTGTCGCCAGTTGGATCCCCTGTGTGCCTGCCGACTCTCCCGCGGCTGGGGGGCGCTGCGGATCGAGTGCCGCGATCTGGCCCATCGCGAGAAGGTGAATGCGCTGATCGCCTTGCTGCGCCCGCCCCTGGAGGCCCTGCAGCTGGCCCGTCAGATCACGCTGGTGGTGCAGGGCCATGAGCCCCTCACCTATCCGGTCACGGTGCCCTTGCCCAGCAGCCTGCTGGCCTAGAGTCGAGCCAACGGTGAGTGGTTCATGTATCTAGGCGTTGACATCAGCCCCAAGGAGCTGGCCCAGCGAGCCGAAAGTCTGGTGCGTCACTCCAGTAACCGCTACCTCACCACCGTGCGGATTGCCTTCCGGGCTAAGCAGCGCCGCTTCGACGACTTCGACGGTCTGCTCGAGGATTCCATGATCAAGCCCGTGCAGCGCGCCATCGTCGAGCTCAGCGACGAGCAAGATCAGCCCGATTTGCTTCCCGGCTGAGCCACGGTGCCTGCTGGCGGGATCGAAGTCGGCGTGGTGCAACGAGAGGGCGAGGGCTGGCGGTTGGCATGGGATGCCAGCCGCCAGCCCTTTTCCGTGTTGATCGGTGGGGATGGCTGGGCGGCGGAGCTGAGCCTCAGCGAGGCCGAAGCCCTGCGGGATGGGCTGTGCCTCTTGGCGGCCCAGCACGCCGACCTGGTGGATCAGTTGATGGCGGAAGAGGCCATCAGCCTTGAGCTCGAACGGCAGCCCTGGTGGATTGGTCTGGAGGGCGACCGTGCCGGTTGGGCCCTGCGGGTGGTGCTGACCCCCGGCCCTGGCCATCGGGCCATGGAGGGGTCGTGGTCGGTGGCCGCCAGCCGGCCGTTCATGGCTGCTCTGCAGCAGTTGCATGGTCAGCCGTGAGGGCCTGGGGGCTGCCCCTGAGACTGGCCACGAGATGGCCGTCTGATCAGCACTGCTGATCACCGCTGTTCTCCCGGATGCTCCCCCAGGTTCCCCAGGGTTTTGCCCGGTTTTTCCCCAGGGGGAGGGCGCCAGTCGCCCGTGGTGGCGGTGACCCTGGGGAGAACGATGCCTGCGGCCGTTGGCCTGTTGACAGGTCGTCCCCGCCGGCTAGGGCCGCCTGTTCCCCCGCGGGCCCTGTGGCCCGTCCGCCCGTCCCCGCCGGCGGTCTTGCCGTGAGACGGGTTGCGAGTGGGTGTGTGGTGGCTCGCTTGACCCCGTGCGCCTGCTGTGGGGAACTGGTGCCCTGTTGCAGTGGAATCGGATGGAGATGGCGGGCACGGTGAGCATGCGGGCGGAGGTGCCTGAGGCCCTGTTGCAGTCGATGCAAGGCTTCATTGAGGCGCACCCCAACTGGGATCAATACCGCCTGTTCCAGGCCGCCTTGGCCGGTTTCCTGGTGCAGAACGGGATGCAGACCCGGGAGATCACCCGTTGCTATCTGGCCAACCTGTTCCCGCAGCAACCACGCTTCTCGGAACCACTGGGCTGAACAGCTGCCGGTAGGTGGCGGTGACCATGCCGCTGATCCAGGGGATCACCACCAGCAGGGCGATCGCCGTGGCGAGCACGCCCAGCCCCTCTACCAGGGCCTCGGCGAGCAGGCCCAGGGCCAGGGGCACCAGCGCCAGGCCGCCGCAGGCGGCCCCCAGGCCCAGCAGGGTGGGCCAGCGCCGCTCGAGGGTGCGCAGGCCGATGCGGAAGGCTCCTGAGGGGCTTTGATCGGCCGCCAGCACCAGGCAGGCATTGAACACCTGGCTGAGGGCTACACCCCCCAGCAGCACCACGGCCAGCAGGGCCGGCACCACGCTCAGGGCCGGAGCCAGGAAGATCACCAGCGACCAGCCCACAAAGCCGATCAGCGCCGCCAGGGCCAAGCCGGCGGCGGCGGTGAGCAGGCTCAGCCCCAGCCTCAGGCCATCGCTGGCTGACCAGCGGCAGAGCTCGCGCCAGCGGGGGCAATGGCCCGCGGCGGCATCGAGCCCACCGCGGGTGAGTCCCTGGATCAGCCACAGCAGGCTGAGGAAGTAAAGCGGCACCCCCACCAGCTGCAGCAGGGCGTTGAGGATGCTGCTGCCGGTGTTGTGGCCTGCTGCGAACAGGGCCCAGCCCAGCAGGTGCAGGCCGGTGGCGGTGATGCTGAAGCCCACCAGGGCCCAGCGATTGGTCCACAGTCCTTGCCAGCCCTGCTGGAGGGCCAGCCCCAGGTTCACCGGGTAGATCGGCAGGGTGCGCGGTGCCATGGCCTCAGAGTGGCCCCAGCATCTCCAGTAACCGAGCCGCGCTGGCCTCCGGCACCGGCAAGATGGAGAGGCGGTTGCCGTTGCGCACCACCGGCAGTTCCTCCACGCTGAAGTGCTCCCGCAGCGCATCGAGGCTGAGCAGCTCGGTGAAGCGCCCCAGGTAGCGCAGCCGCACGCAGTCCCAGCGGGGCGCCTCCGGGTTCGATTTCGGATCGAAATACTTGTTGGCGGGATCGAACTGGCTGGGGTCGGTGATGCCGGTTTCGACCACCTCCATCATCCCCACGATGCCAGGCGGTTTGGCATTGGAGTGATAGAAGAAGGCCTGATCACCGAGGGCCATGCTGCGCATGAAATTGCGAGCCTGATAGTTGCGAATGCCGTCCCAGAGGGTTGTGCCGTCCTGCTGAAGATGGTCAATCCCGTACACGTCGGGCTCGCTCTTCATCAGCCAGTAGGCCATTCCACATCCAGCATTGGCCGTGAGGCTAGCGGCTCTGTCCTACAGGGCCAGAGTGAGCTGGCGGAAGTGGTTGCCGCGGGCCTCAAAGTCGCTGTATTGGTCAAAGCTGGCACAGGCCGGTGAGAGCAGCACAGCCCGGCAGCCCAGGCGCCCGGCCAGGGCATGGGCCAGCGGCACCGCCTCTGGAAGCCCTGCCACGGTGTGGATCTGGCCGTTGTAGTTGGCTTGCTCCAGCAACGCCTTGAACGGCTCCTGGGCGGACCCAAACAGCACCACGGCTGGCGCTTGGCGTTGCAGTTGCTCGATCCAGGCTGTGGCATCCCCCAGCTTCGCTTCACCGCCCGCCAGCACCACCAGCGGACCCTCCAGGGCCCGCAGGGCCACCTCGGCAGCGTCGTAGTTGGTGGCTTTGCTGTCGTTGAAATAGGTGATCCCATCCAGGCTGCGGATGCGCTCCAGCCGGTGGGGCACGCCGGGAAAGGCCCGCAAGGCTGCCTCCATGGCGGCGCCACTGAGGCCGAGTTGCAGCCCAACGGCCACGGCCATCAACAGGTTTTGGCGGTTGTGCTGGCCGGGCATGGCTAGGGCACGGGCGTCCAGCACAGCACCGCCGCTGGCCTGCACCTGGTCGTTGTCGATCCAGAGGTGGGGTTCGAGGCCCGCGGCCCGAGCCTGCTGCTGGCTGCCGGCGGTGACCCAGAGGGCGTGGTCCCAGCTGGCGGCATGGCTGCTCAGGTCGGGGTCATCGCCGTTGAGGATCCGCACCTGGGAGCGCTCCAGCAGGCTGCGCTTGATCGCCCGGTAGTGATCGAGGCTGCCGTGGCGCTCCAGGTGATCGGGGGTGAGGGTGGTCCACAGGCCGATGCGGGGAGCCAGAACGGGGGCCGATTCGATCTGGTAGCTGCTCAGCTCCACCACCAGCCAGGCGGGCAGGGGTTGGCCGTTGCCTTGGCGCTCGAGGGCCAGTTCAGCGGCGGAAAATCCCACGTTGCCGCACATGGGGGCATCGATGCCGGCGCTGGCCAACAGGTGTGCCACGAGGTGGGTCACCGTGGTTTTGCCATTGGTGCCGGTGATGCCGATCCAGGGCAGAGCGTGCAGGGCCTCCCAGGCGGTGGTGATTTCACCGTCGGTGCGGATGCCGCGCCGGCGCAGCTCCTCGAGGGCGGGATGGTCCCAGCGGATGCCGGGGCTCACGATCACCCGCTCCGGGATGCCATCGAGGGCTTCAAAGCTGGCGGGGCTGAGGGGAACCCCAAGGGCCACGGCGATGCCCTCCTGGCGCAGGCTCTCCGCCTTCTGCTCGAGGGCCTGGCCCTGGCCGCTCTCGAGCACCAGCACGGCATGACCCTGCCGCTGCAGCAGGCGCGCCGCCCCTGTACCCGAGCGCCCCAGGCCAAGGACAACGGTGAAAGGCTGTCCCGGGGGCTGCATGGCTGGCTGAGCAGGAAGGCTTGGAAGGGCTGGATCCAGCGTGTCTCGAGTGCTGGAAGAGTGCGTGGAAGATGCCAATGACGGGCACCGACCTGAATCCTTCGAGTGGGCGATACTGGAATCGAACCAGTGACTCCTACCGTGTCAAGGTAGTGCTCTACCTCTGAGCTAATCGCCCTCAGGGGCCTTTCGGCTTGCCGAACTTAGCAGTTGGGCGTGTTCCTGGCTCAGCTGCGACGCATCACCAGCCGCCAGCGATCCCGCTTGGTGGGCTGGATCTCCAGGATTTCCAGCTCGCCTCGGCCCTCCAGGCGGACCCGGTCGCCGGCGGCGAGTTCCTTGCTGGGGCTGTGCACCGCTTGCCAGTTGATGCGCACGGCACCGGCGCGCACCAGTTCGGCCATGCGGCTGCGCGGCAGGCCGAAACCCGCGGAGGCCACGGCATCGAGCCGCAGGGAAGCCTCCACGCTGTTCAGTTGTTTTGGCGCCCGCTGGGCTGGCAGCTGCAGTTGATCGAGCTTGGCCGCCTCTAGCTGCACGTTCACCGTGCGCACCTGGGCACTCTGGCCGTGGAGCGCCTGGGCCAACGCGGGCGTCACCACCAGTTGCGCTCCGCGGTCGCCCCGCATCCAGATGTCGCCGATCGCCTCCTCTGGGGCACCGGCGGCCAGGAGGCCCTGGCGCACATCCCGGGGCTCGGCGGGGTCGAACAGAAAGTTGCCGCTCAGCATCAGGCCCATCAGCGGCGCTTCCTCGCCGGTGGCCTCATCCAGCTCTGGGCGACGCAGCAACAGCCGGCGGCGCTCGGCCTGGGGCCAGCCCCCCGCCGCGCTGAGCTGCAGTTCCGTGAGGCTGCCCAGGCGTATCTCCGCCTCCTCGCGCACATCGGCCGCCACAAAGCCGCTCCACACCGGCTCCCAGGTGCGGATGGCCTGCTCGGCCAGCTCGATCAGCACCTCCAGGTTGTGGGGGTGGCGGCACCCCCTGAGCAGCTCCTCGCGCGGCAGCACCACCGGTCCCTCAGCTCTCGTTGAGTCGCACCACGGCCTTGGGATTGCCCTCCTTCAGCCGCGTCCAGGGCATCTCGATGCCGGAGGGCATTTCCACCAGCAGCAGCCAGTTGCCCTCCTCCAGGCGGTTGCGCAGGGTGCGGATGCGGTCGTCGGCCTCGGAGGTCACGCTGGCGGCCGCAGCAAAGCTGCCCATGAACCCCGAGCCCAGGCCCAGCAGCCCACCGATCAGGTGGGAACCCACCGGGCCGGCAAAGGCAAAGGTGTCCAGGTCGGTGATGAAGGTGAAGGTGAGTCCGGCGAAGAAACCGAAGGGCACCAGCCAGCGGGCCATGCTGCGCTGCCTCAGCTGGCGGGCCAGGGCCGGGTTGAGGTCCGCCACCGTGGCGATGTCGGTTTCACCACGGCCGATGGCCAGCAGCCGCATGGGCGGCGGCGTGAGGGTTGCCAGCTGCTCCTGCAGCTGGCGCAGCCGCTTGCGCTCCGAGAGCACCACCACAACGCTGCTTCCCACTGGCCACCGGGCTTCGATTGCACTGATTCTCCACGGGGCCGGCTGGGGACCGGCGGGGAGGCTGAAGGCCCCCTCTCTACACTTCACCTCCGGCCGCCCCCACCCCCGCCGGGTCATGACGAAGGTTCTGGTTTCCGATCCCATTGATCAGACAGGGATCGACATCCTGTCGCAGGTGGCCCAGGTGGATGTGCGTACGGGCCTGCCGCCCGAACAGCTCAAGCAGATCATCGGCGAGTACGACGCTTTGATGATCCGCTCCGGCACCCAGGTGACGGCCGAGATCATCGAGGCCGCCACCAAGCTGCGCATCATTGGCCGCGCCGGTGTGGGCGTCGACAACGTCGACGTGCCTGCCGCCACCAAGCGGGGCGTGATCGTGGTGAACTCCCCTGAGGGCAACACCATCGCCGCGGCGGAGCATGCCCTGGCGTTGATGCTGTCGCTGTCGCGCCACGTGCCCCACGCCCACGTGAGCACCATGGCCGGCGGCTGGGACCGCAAGAAATATGTGGGCAATGAGCTCTACAAGAAGAAGCTGGGAGTGGTGGGTCTGGGCAAAATCGGCTCCCACGTGGCCCGGGTGGCCAAGGCCATGGGCATGGATGTGATGGCCTACGACCCGTTCGTGTCGGCAGAGCGGGCCCAGCAGATGCAGGTGCGGCTGATGCAGCTGCCGGCCCTGTTCGCCGAGGCGGACTACGTGAGTCTGCACCTGCCCCGCACTCCCGACACCGAGAACCTGGTGAATGCGGAGCTGCTGCGCACCATGAAGCCCACGGCCCGCATCGTGAACTGCGCCCGCGGCGGCATCATCGATGAGGCGGCCCTGGCCGAGGCTGTGGAGGACGGCACCATCGGCGGCGCTGCCCTGGACGTGTACGCCAACGAGCCCCTTGAGGCCGGCTCCCCCCTGCGCAGCGTCAGCGAGCGGCTGATCCTCACCCCCCACCTCGGTGCGTCCACCGAGGAGGCCCAGGAGAACGTGGCCATCGACGTGGCCGAGCAGATCCGCGATGTGTTGCTGGGGCTGCCGGCCCGCAGTGCCGTGAACATCCCCGGCCTCAATGCCGAGGTGATGGAGCAGCTCAAGCCCCACCTGCAACTGGCTGAAACCCTGGGCCAGCTGCTCAGCCAGTTGGCGGGCGGCCAGATCAGCGAGCTGGAGGTGCGGCTCCAGGGCGAGTTCGCCACGCACCCGGCCCAGCCCCTGGTGATCGCGGCCCTCAAGGGCCTGCTCTCCACCGCCCTCGGCGACAGCATCAACTACGTGAATGCCGGCCTGGAGGCCAAGGAGCGGGGCATCCACGTGCTCGAGGTGAAGGATGACGCCGCCCGCGACTTTGCCGGCGGCTCCCTGCAGCTCAGTTCCAAGGGCGCCAACGGCAACCACACCGTGACCGGTGCTGTGTTCGCCGACGGCGAACTGCGCATCACCACCATCGACGAGTTCCCGGTGAATGTGGCGCCCAGTCGCCACATGCTGTTCACCCGCCACCGCGACATGCCCGGCATCATTGGCCACCTGGGCTCGGTGCTGGGCGAGCACAACGTGAACATCGCCTCGATGCAGGTGGGCCGGCGCATTGTGCGCGGCGACGCCGTGATGGTGCTGAGCGTGGATGACCCCATCCCCCCCAGCCTCCTGGCCAACATCCATGCAATCAACGGCATCCAGGAAGCCCACCCTGTGACCCTCTGACGCGGGCATCCGCAGTGCTGGCCCGATGACCCTTTCCTGGTGGCGGCTCGAGATTCCCTCCCTGCCTGAGCTGGAGGAATCGCTGATCTGGAAGCTGAATTCCCTCGGGATCCCCCGGGTGGCCGTGCAGCACAGGCCTGAGCTGCCGGCTCAGCGCCAACTGGTGGCCTGGCTGCCCGAGGCCGATTGGCCCGAGGCCGAGCGCAGCCAGCTGGAGGCGGCTCTCGCTCCCCTAGCCGCCACCTTTGGCCTGGCCCTGCCATCGATTCATTGGGTGCAGCAGGACGACGAGGACTGGAGCCTCAGCTGGAAGCAGCACTGGCAGGCTGATCCTGTGGGTGAACGGCTGCTGATCCTGCCGGCCTGGCTGGAGCTGCCGGCTGAGCACGCCGATCGCCTGGTGATCCGGATGGATCCCGGCAGTGCCTTCGGCACGGGCAGCCATCCCACCACTCGCCTCTGCCTCGAAGCGCTCGAAACCCTCGAACTGATGGGACAGCGGGTGGCGGATCTGGGCTGCGGCAGCGGCATCCTTGGCATCGCAGCTCTGCTCCAGGGCGCCACGTCGGTGGCGGCGGCTGACACCGATTCCCTGGCGGTGCGGGCCACCCGCGACAACGCCGTGGTGAGTGGCTTCCAGGAGCGGCTGCAGGTGCAGTTGGGCTCGGTGGAGACCCTGGCGGAGCTCCTGGGCGGTGAACCCGCGGAGCTGCTGCTCTGCAACATCCTGGCGCCGGTGATCGAGGCCCTTTGCCCCGCTTTTCACACGGTGCTGGGGGCCCGTGGGGTGGGCCTGCTGAGTGGCCTGCTGGTGGATCAGGCCCCACGCCTCACCCAGGTGTTGGCCGACAACGGCTGGCGGGCCGAGCTCGCGGCCCAGCAAAGCCAATGGGGCCTGATGACCATCCACTGGGCCGATGCCGAGCCCCAGCCCGCCTGATGTTGCATAAGGCACGCTGATCTGTGCCTTGGCTTTGATTGGCCTTCACGGCGTCGAGCCCGCAGATCCACAGGAAGGCCCCCTGGAGGATGTAGGAAGGTGCGGTCCTACAGGCCCGGGGCTGAACCCTCAGGCGTCTGTGAGCCCCAATCCCTTCCATGGCTTCCTACAAGGTCACCCTCATCAGCGAGAGCGAAGGCCTCAACAAGACCATCGAGGTACCTGACGATCAGTACATCCTCGACGCTGCTGAAGAGCAGGGCATCGACCTCCCCTACTCCTGCCGTGCCGGTGCCTGCAGCACCTGCGCCGGCAAGATCACCGCTGGCACCGTGGACCAGTCCGACCAGAGCTTCCTGGACGACGACCAGATCGAAGCTGGTTTCGTGCTCACCTGCGTGGCCTACCCCACCAGCGACTGCACCATCAAGACCCACGCTGAAGAAGAGCTCTATTGAGCCGGGGCCTGGGAGGCGATGGCGCCTCCCTCTCCCTTCTGCGTTTTTCAGGCCACCCTGCGGGGTGGTTTTTTTGTCACTCAACGCTCCCTCTGCGTCGCTCCCACCGCTCTTTCAGCGTTCCCGTGTCCGTGGCTGCCCCCCAGGTTGATCAGCTCTACGCCCATGGCAGCGAGCACACCAGCCCCGGCGGCCAGTACAGCTTTCGCGTGCTGGGGCCCTGCTGCCGCCTGTTCGACCGCGAGGAGCTTCCGTGGCCCTGCTGCCGCTTGGCCTGGCGCAGCAAGGAGCCCAGCTGGCGCCGCGTCGGTCGTCGCTTTGTGGCCGACCTGGCCTCCCGCCGCTGCCCCTCCTATGCGGTGGAGCTGCTCCAGCCGGGTTCCAGGCCCACCCAGACGGTGCTGACGCTGTTCCCCTTGCGGCTCAAAGGCCCCCTGCAGGAGTGGTGGTACAGCAAGCAGCCCACCTCCCTGGATCCGACCAACACAGCACCGCCGCCAGCCTGAATGGGCCTGGGCACAAAAAAGCCGCGGTGGTGGCCGCGGCTTTGATGTTGAGGCTGGGAGCGGGAGCGGGAGATTCAGAAGTAGATCTTGCCGCCGCCCCACTGCTGGCCCTGAACCTTGGGGGCCACCAGGATGAAGCCGGCCATCAGGCGCAGGTCTTCGTCGGTGAGGTCGCGCATTTTCACGAACACGTCGCTGCTGCGCATGCTGGGGTGCAGGTCGGCGATGCTGTACTCGCCGTCGTAGCTGGTGGGGTCCTTCATGTAGTCGACGAGGGAGTCCACCGAATTGCGGGGCGGGGAGGCCAGGGCCAGGGTTTCGGGGTCAAGGCCCACGTTCTGGTTGGTCTTGGTGATGCCACCGGCGTGGCATTCGCCACAGCTGGAGTTGAACACCTTGCGACCAGCCTTCACTTCCTGTTCGCTGAAGGTCACCGCTGTGCCATCGGCGTTGGCGGGCACGGTGAGCTGTTCAGCAGTCCACTGAGCGGCGTTGGCGGGGCCGGCGAAGCCCACCAGCAGCGCCAGGGGGAGAACCAGCAGCCGGGCCAGGGTCCGGAGCGCAGAGGAGAAGAAAGAGGCCATCGAAAAAGCCGGCAATGTGGCGGCCGAGACCGCACCAGAGCCCTTGTATCACGGCCAATGGGCCCGCCGGTTGCGAATGGCTGCGGCACTCACGAACTGTTGCAGCCTCAGGCCCCACCCACGGCCACCTCGAGGGTGAGGAAGTCCTTGGCGATCAGCGTGTTGGGGAAGATCGCCCGGGCCTCCTCCAGCAGGTCGTCGGGGGTCACGGGGTTGCCCGGCATGTAGCGGGGGCTCAGGTGGGTGAGCACCAGTTGTTTGGCGCCGGCGGCCAGGGCGGTCTGGGCGGCCATGGTGCTGGTGGAGTGCTGGCGCTGGAAGGCCATCTCCGCCTCGGCATGGGCGAAGGTGCTCTCGTGGATCAGCAGGTCGGCGCCGGCGGCCAGCTCCACCGCCGCCTCGCAGAACACGGTGTCGGTGCAGTACACCACGCTGCAGCCCGGCCGCTCCGGGCCGCAGAGGCTGGCGCCGTTGATGATGCGGCCGTCCTCCAGGGTCACCGTGCGGCCGGCCTTCAGCTCGGCATAGATCGGCCCGGGGGGGATGCCTAGGTCGCGCGCCTTGTCCACATCGAAGCGGCCGGCGCGCGGTTTCTGATCCACCCGGTAGGCGTAGGCGGGCACCCGGTGGGTGAGGGGCGTGCAGCGCACGGTGAGGTCGTCGTCGTCCAGCAGCAGGGCGCCCGTGCGGGCGGCCTCCTTCACCCGGTGACTGCGCAGGGGGTAGCCGATGCGGGTGGAGGAGGTGCGCAGCACACCCTCCAGGTAGTCCCGCAGGGGATCGGGGCCATAGAGGTCGATGCCGCTGCAGGTGCCCGCCAGGCCCAGGCTGGCCAGAAGCCCCGGCAGGCCGAACACGTGGTCGCCGTGCATGTGGGTCACGAAGATCCGGCTCAGCTGGCTCACCCGCAGGTCACTGCGCAGGAACTGGTGCTGGGTGCCTTCGCCGCAGTCGAACAGCCACAGCTCAGCCCGCTGGGGCAGCCGCAGGGCTACTGCTGACACATTGCGGGCTCGGGTGGGAACCCCGGAGCTGGTGCCCAGGAAGGTGACCTGCACGGCCGGTGGGTCTCCCAGGGCTCACTGACTTGATGCTCCCACGCCGGGGCTGGCGGGGCTGGGGTGGGCTCGTCACAATGGCCTGCCGTGCCCGACCCCGCCGCGATGCTCTCCCCCCTTCGCTCGCTCACCCTGGGGCTGTGCCTGCTGGCGCCGCTGGCGGCGGAGCTGCGGGCCCAGGGCCAGGCGCAGGCCGTGGCCGAACCGCGGCTGAGGGTGCTGTTGCAGGAGGCCCCAGACCTCACGGTGCGGGCCGCCGCCAGTGGCGGGCTACGGCTGCGGGATCGGCAGGGCCGGGTGCTGCAGGAGTTGGGGGCGGATCAGGTGCTGCGGCTGCGCTTGAACGGCGGCTGGGTGGAGGCTGATCCGGAGCCCCTTGCTGCGGCGGGCGGAGCCGATGCCCCCGCCATCACTGCGGGGGTAGAACTCTGGATCGAGCCGGTGGCGCCACCAGGGGCCGAGCCCAGCCTGTGGCTGCAGCAACGCCGCTACCGCGGCCAGCTCCAGATTCTTCCCAGGGCCGAACGGTTGCAGGCGGTGAACCATGTGCCGCTGGAGACCTATTTGCCCAGCGTGGTGGGTAGTGAGATGCCGGCCAGCTGGCCGCTTGAGGCCCTGCGCGCCCAGGCGGTGGCCGCCCGCACCTATGCCTTGAAGGGGCGCAAGCCTGCGGCTCCCTTCGATCTCAAGGCCACTGTGGCCAGCCAGATGTACAAGGGCGTGGAGGCGGAAACGCCCTCCACCCGCGCCGCGGTGGCCGGTACCCGTGGCCTGGTGCTCACCTATGGCGCCACCCTGATCGACGCGGTGTTCCACAGCAGCAGTGGCGGCAGCACCGAGAGCAGCGGCGACCTCTGGCCGAGCCAGTTGCCCTATTTGGTGAGTGTGCCCGATTTCGACGACGATGCCCCCGTGCGCCAGTGGCGCCAGCCCCTCGATGCCGCACTGCTGGCCAAGGCCTTCGCCGAGATCGGCGGTGTCCAGAACATCCAGGTGCTCTCCACCACGCCCACCGGCCGTGTGCGCCAGGCCCGGGTGGTGGGGCCCAGCGGTCAGTTGCTGCTGAGCGGCGCCCAGCTGCGCAGTCGGCTCGGGCTCAAGAGCACCTGGGTGCGTTTTGAGCAGGAGCCGCTGCCGGGGGCTGAGGCCATGGCCCAGGGGTTGACGGGTTCCAGTGGGCTCCAGGTGCCACCACCCCCACCGCTGCTCGCTCCATCCACTGCGCCGGTGCAGCTGGTGGCCGTGGGCCGTGGCTATGGCCATGGCATCGGCATGAGCCAGTGGGGGGCCTACGCCATGGCCCGTCGGGGAGACACCTACGGGCAGATCCTGCAGCACTACTACCGGGGCACCCAGGTGCGTTCCTACGCCGAGCTGGCGCTGGCGGGGCTGCCTCAGCCAGGCTCTTGGTCTGTGGGTTCCATGGCCCTGGCCAGCGGGTCCCAACCCTGATCCTCTCGCCCTTGACCCTCCGCATTCCGGCCGCCTCCTGCTCCCTCCAGGTGGAGCCCGATGAACACGCCGTGGCGGAGGCCGTTGCGGCGCGTCTGCTCGAGGCCCTGGGCCAGTCCCGGCCGCTGGGGCTGGCCACCGGCCGCACGATGGAGCCGGTGTATTCGGCCCTGCGGCGCCGCATCGCCGGCTTGCCAGCACTGGAGCGCCAGGCCCTGTTGGCCCAGTGGCGCAGTTTCAACCTGGATGAGTACGTGGGCCTGGGCCCGGAACACCCTGGTTCCTTTGCCGCCACCATGGCCACGGCCCTGGGGGAGCCCCTGGATCTGCTGCCGGGCCGGCTGCAGCTGCCCGATGGGCGAGCGGCCGATCCCGAGGCGGAGGCCCACCGCTATGGCGCGGCCGTGGCGGCGGCCGGCGGCATCGGCCTTCAGTTGCTGGGTCTCGGCAGCAATGGTCATGTGGGCTTCAACGAGCCCCCCTGCGGGGCCGAGGCCCCCTGCCGCTGCCTGGAGCTGAGCGCGGCCACTCGCCTGCAGAACGCCTCGGCCTTCGGTGGGGATCCCCAGGCCGTTCCCCCCCGGGCCATCACCCTGGGTACGGCTGAGATCCTGGCGGCCGATCGGGTTCTGCTGGTGGTCACCGGCGGTGCCAAGGCTGAGATGTTGCGGCGCGCGCTGCTGGAACCGCCCTCTGTGGAGGTGCCGGCCAGTTGGCTGCAGGGGCATCCCCGGCTCACGGTGATGGCGGATGCGGCGGCGGCCTCGGCCCTGCCGCTCAGCTGAGGGCGGCCTCCATCAGCGCCTCCTCCGCCTCCAGGTTGCTGGTCACGCTGCGCACGTCGTCCAGCTCCTCGAGCACATCGAGCATCCGCAGGCAGGCCCGCAGCGTGTCCGCGTCGGTCACCGGGCAGGGGGTCTGGGCGATCCAGCGGTGCTCCCAGCTGGTCACGGGCCAGCCCAGGCCGCGCAGACCATCCTGCAGGGCCTCCAGCGCTTCGAAGGCGCCGATCACTTCAGCCCCCTCGGCATCGAGCTCGTAGCCCAGGGCCACGGGACCGCCGCTGGCCTCCAGGGTCAGCAGGCCCTCCAGCAGGGCTTCTTCCGAGAGGTTCGCTGGCTCTAGCCGCACCACGCTGCGGTGCTCGAACAGGTAGCCCACGCAGCCGGTTTCGCCGAGGTTGCCGCCGTTCTTGCTGAAGGCCAGCCGGATCTCGGCGGCGGCGCGGTTGCGGTTATCGGTGAGGGATTCGATCAGCACGGCCACCCCGCCGGGCCCGTAGCCCTCGTAGCGCACCTCCTCGAACTGGTCGCTGGCGCCCCCCTGGCCGGAGCCCTTGGCGATGGCCCGCTCAATGTTGACGCTCGGCACCCGCGCCGCCTTGGCCTTCTCAATCGCGGTGCGCAGCTGGAAGTTGGCGGCGGGATCTGCGCCGCCGCGGGCGGCCACGCTGATCTCCCGCCCCAAGCGGGTGAACACAGCGCCCCGCTTGGCATCCACCACCGCCTTGGTGCGCTTGATCTGGGCCCATCTGCTGTGGCCGGCCATGGGAGGTTCGCAAGTCTCGTCGGAAGGTCAGCCTGCGGCCTGCAACACCATGCGGGGCTGCAGCTGGTTGCCTGCCAGGGCCCGGGCCATGCCCGCCAGGTTGCCATCCGGACCCACCACCACCACCGCCGTGTCCAGCTGCAGCTGCAGGGCCGTGGTCTGGGCCCGGCCGCAGCGCCAGCCCGCCAGATCTGCTTCCATCAGTCGGTGGCACGGCAGCGCGGCCAGGGCCTCGAGGGGGTCCACCAGGGGCGGCGGCGGTGCCTGCTCCAGCTGCTCCAGGCCCACGGCCTGCTCCAGGCCAAACCCCAGGGCCCCGGTGCGCCGCAGATGGGCCAGGCAGCCGCCGCAGCCGAGGCTCTCACCCAGGTCGCGGGCGAGGGAGCGGATGTAGGTGCCGGCGGAGCAGGCCACCTCCAGCTCCAGTTGGCCATTGTTGGGATCCCAGCCCAGCAGCACCAGCCGCTCGATCGTCACCGGCCGTGGGGGCAGCGCCAGCTGTTCTCCGCGCCGCACCCGGGCATAGGCCCGCTCTCCGTCCACGTGCACGGCAGACACTTGGGGCGGCCGCTGCTGGATGGCCCCGCGAAAGGGCTCGAGGGCCTGCTCCAGCGCGGCGCGCCAGCCGTCCTCGGTGGTGACGTACTCCGCCGTCACGACGTAGTGCGCGTCCGGGATCTCGACGAGGTCGAACGGCCGCGCGTACGTCGTGCCCACGAGGTCGGTGCTGTCAGTTAGATCGGGCTTGCCGTTGAAGTCCCCCATCTCGTTGTTCAACAGGAACCCGGCGCCGCTGACCACCGCGCCCCGGCCGTAGCCGGGCGCAGCGGGGCCGTCGTCACTTGCCCGCCCTGGCGGGCT
>CALJTZ010000589.1 GCA_937975655.1 uncultured Synechococcus sp.
CCTGCACGTCGCGGCGCTGCCACTCGCGCAGCTTGGTGCGGAAGATGTCCGCTTCGCTGGCCGCGGTCTTGAGGATCTGCGCCTCCAGCTCGGCCACCACGGTTGCTGATTCAGGATGCGCGCTGGCCATGGCGCCGGGGCCGCAGCCCATTCACAGATTGGTCCCCTTCTAAACGAAAGAGACAGCCGCTACGGTCGGCCCGGTCACCCATCCGGTCACCGGATGCGCCTGTGCTCACCGGTCTGCGCCTTCACAACATTGCCCTGATCGAGCAGCTGCAGCTCGATTTCAGCGGTGGCTTCACGGTGCTCACCGGGGAAACCGGCGCCGGTAAGTCGATCCTGTTGGATGCCTTGGATGCCCTGCTGGGCGGCACGGCCGGGGGCTCTGCTAGCCGCTTGCTGCGCCAGGGCCAGGATCGGGGCCTGATTGAAGCCAGTTTTTCGCTCACCCCGCCGCTGCACGCCTGGCTGGAGCAGCAGCAGCTCGAGGCCGATGAGGGGGAGATCCTGCTCAGCCGCGAATGGCGCCTCAGCGACGGCCGGCTCAACAGTCGCCACCGGCTCAATGGTGTGGCCGTGAACCGCGGCCAGATTCAGGAGCTGCGGCCCCTGCTGCTGGATCTCACCGTGCAGGGGCAAACCCAGCAGCTCGCCCGGCCTGGACAGCAGCGCCATTGGCTGGATCGCTTTGGCGGTGCCGCCCTCCAGCCGGCCCTGGAGCCCGTGGCCGAGGCCTACCGGGCCTGGAAACAGGCGGCGGCGGCTCTGGAGTTGGCCCGCAGCACCTGGCTGCAGTTGCAGCAGGAGCGCGAGCGCCAGGAGCAGCTGCTGGAGGATCTCGAGGCCGCCCGCCTCGACGACCCTGCCGAGCGCCAGCGGCTCCAGCAGGAGGAGAACCGCCTGGCCCATGGGGTGCGGCTGCAGGAGGGGGTGATGACCCTGATCGGCCGGCTGGTGGAGGGGGCGGAGCAGGCGCCTTCCGCCCTCGATCACCTGGCGGCCTGCGAGCAGGAACTCAGCCAGATGGAGGCCCTGGATGCCGGCGTTGCGGCCCTGCGCAGCCGCTGCAGTGATGGCCTGGCGGCTCTCCAGGATCTGGCCCGCGATCTGGATCGCTATGGCGCCGGCCTTGAAAGTGATCCCGAGAGCCTGGGGGCCCTGCAGGAGCGCATCGCCCAGCTCAAGGCCCTCGAGCGCCGCCACGGCCGCGACCTCGCCGAGTTGATCGAGCTGCGGGATCAGCTGCGGCTGCAGTTGGCTCCCGGAGGGGCCGAAGCCAGCCTGGAGGCCCTGCAGGCCGCCGAGGCTGCCGCCCGCCAGCGCCGCGACCGCGCCAATGGCGCCCTCAGCAGCGCCCGCCAGCAGGCGGCGGCGGCCCTGGAGCAGCAGCTGATGGAGGCCCTGCGGCCCATGGGTCTGGCCAATGTGCGTTTTGCCGTGGCCCTCGATCCCGCACCCCCCGGCGAGGAGGGGGCCGATGCGGTGCAGTTCCTGTTCTCGGCCAACCCCGGCCAGCCCCTGGCCCCCCTGGCGGAGGTGGCCTCCGGCGGTGAGATGAGCCGTTTCCTGCTGGCGCTGAAAACCTGCCTGGCCGCGGCGGATCCCCACGTGACCCTGCTGTTCGATGAGATCGACACGGGCGTGAGCGGACGGGTGAGCGGTGCCATGGCCGCCTTGCTGCAGCGGCTGGCCCAGCAGCGCCAGGTGTTCTGCGTGACCCATCAGCCCCTGGTGGCCGCAGCGGCCGACCACCACTTCCGCGTGTCTAAGCAGGTGCTGGAGGGCATCACCCACACCCAGGTGTCCCAACTGCGGGACACTCAGGCCCGCGAGGCGGAACTGGCGGAACTGGCCGGCGGGGATTCCGGCGAAACCCGCAGCTACGCCGCCAGCCTGCTGGGCAAACGGGTGGCCTGAAGGTAAGGCGGTAACGAGTGGTCCAGTGAGGAGGACGAGGCGGCTTTCGCCGAGCTCTGACGCTGGAAGCCGCCACGCTGACTTCGGCACGCCCATGAACGGCTGAAGAGCCCCCGTAGACTCGGCGGTTCACGATCCGGCTGCATGCCCCGCGCCAAGAGCACCGCTGCAGCCAGGGATCTCCCCCAGACCGTGAACGAAAAAGCCGCCCAGCAGCAGGGCAGCCGGCTGCTCAGCGGGGGCTCCCTGGAGGACGTGATCCGGGTGCGCGGCGCCCGGCAGCACAACCTCAAGAACGTTGACCTCACCATCCCCCGCAACCGGCTGGTGGTGTTCACCGGGGTGAGCGGCAGCGGCAAGAGCTCCCTGGCCTTCGACACGATCTTTGCCGAGGGCCAGCGCCGCTACGTGGAGAGCTTGTCGGCCTATGCCCGCCAGTTCCTGGGGCAGGTGGACAAGCCCGATGTGGATGCGATCGAGGGGTTATCGCCGGCGATCTCGATCGATCAGAAGTCCACCAGCCACAACCCCCGCTCCACCGTGGGCACGGTGACGGAAATTCAGGACTACCTGCGCCTGCTCTACGGCCGCGCCGGGGAGCCCCATTGCCCCCAGTGCGACCGCTCGATCCGGCCCCAGACCATCGATGAGATGGTGGATCAGATCCTGGCCCTGCCGGATAACACCCGCTACCAGTTGCTGGCGCCGGTGGTGCGGGGCAAGAAGGGCACCCACGTGAAGCTGTTGGGGGGCCTGGTGGCCGAGGGCTTTGCGCGGGTTCGCATCAACGGCGAGGTGCGCGAGCTGGCCGACAACATCGAGCTGGATAAGAACCACGCCCACAACATCGAGGTGGTGGTGGATCGCCTGGTGGCCCGGGAGGGCATCCAGGAGCGGCTCACCGATTCCCTGCGCACGGCCCTCAAGCGCGGCGATGGCCTGGCCCTGGTGGAGGTGGTGCCTAAGGCCGATGAGGAGCTCCCCGAAGGGGTGGAGAAGGAGCGCCTCTATTCCGAGAACTTCGCCTGCCCGGTGCATGGCGCCGTGATGGAGGAGCTCTCACCGCGGTTGTTCTCCTTCAACAGCCCCTATGGCGCCTGCGCCGATTGCCACGGCATCGGCCACCTGCGCAAGTTCACCGAGGAGCGGGTGATCCCCGACCCCGCATTGCCGGTGTATGCCGCTGTGGCCCCCTGGGCGGAGAAGGACAACTCCTATTACTTCTCCCTGCTCTATTCGGTGGGTGAGGCCTTCGGCTTCGAGATCAAGACCCCCTGGAATCAGCTCACCAGCGAGCAGCAGCAGGTGTTGCTGCATGGTTCGAAGGAGCCAATCGCGATCCAGGCCGATAGCCGTTACCGCAAGTCCCAGAGTTACGAGCGGCCGTTTGAGGGGATCCTGCCGATCCTGGAGCGCCAGCTGCGGGACGCCAGCGGCGAATCGGTGCGCCAGAAGCTGGAGAAATTTCTGGAGCTGGTGCCCTGTGGCACCTGCAAAGGCCTCCGGCTCAAGCCAGAGGCTCTGGCGGTGCGGGTGGGCCCCTTTGCCATCCATGAGCTCACTAGCACCAGCGTGGGCGAGAGCTTGCGGCGGATTGAATCGTTGATGGGGGTGGGGGCCAGCGAGGGGGCTGAGCCGCTCCTGAACTCACGCCAGATCCAGATCGGTGATCTGGTGCTGCGGGAAATCCGCATGCGGCTCAAGTTTCTGCTGGATGTGGGGCTCGATTACCTGAGCTTGGATCGCCCCGCCATGACCCTCTCCGGTGGCGAGGCCCAGCGCATCCGCCTGGCTACCCAGATCGGCGCCGGCCTTACCGGTGTGCTCTACGTGCTGGATGAACCGAGCATCGGGCTGCACCAGCGCGACAACGATCGCCTGCTCAGCACCCTGGTGAAGCTGCGGGATCTGGGCAACACCTTGATCGTGGTGGAGCACGACGAGGACACGATCCGGGCCGCTGATTACATCGTGGACATCGGTCCGGGTGCCGGCGTGCACGGTGGCCACATCGTGGCCGAGGGCAACCTGCAGACTTTGCTGGAAGCGGAGGAGTCGCTCACTGGCGCCTATCTGAGTGGTCGCCGTGCCATCCCCACCCCCGCCGAGCGCCGCACCAGCGGCAGCCGCAGGATCGCCCTGGTGGGCTGCGAGCGCAACAACCTCTCCGGTTTCAACGTGGATATCCCCCTGGGCCGGTTGGTGTGCGTTACGGGCGTGAGTGGCAGCGGCAAGAGCACCATGGTGAATGAGCTGCTCCACCCGGCCCTGGAGCACAAGCTCGGCATGAAGGTGCCCTTCCCCACGGGGCTGGGGGATCTCAAGGGCATCAAGGCGATCGACAAGGTGATCGTGATCGACCAATCCCCGATTGGCCGCACGCCCCGCTCCAACCCCGCCACGTATACGGGGGCCTTTGATCCCATCCGCCAGGTGTTCGCCGCCACGGTGGAGGCCAAGGCCCGCGGCTATCAGGTGGGCCAGTTCAGCTTCAACGTGAAGGGTGGGCGCTGCGAGGCCTGCAGCGGCCAGGGGGTGAACGTGATTGAGATGAACTTCCTGCCCGATGTGTATGTGCAATGCGATGTGTGCAAGGGCGCCCGCTACAACCGCGAAACCCTGCAGGTGACCTACAAGGGCCACACCATCGCGGATGTGCTGGAGATGACGGTGGAGCAGGCCGCCGATGTGTTCTCCGCCATTCCCCAGGCGGCCGATCGCCTGCGCACCTTGGTGGATGTGGGCCTCGGCTACGTGAAGCTGGGCCAGCCGGCGCCCACCCTCTCCGGCGGTGAGGCCCAGCGGGTGAAGCTGGCCACCGAGCTCTCCAAACGCGCCACCGGCAAAACCCTCTATCTGATCGATGAGCCCACCACGGGCCTCAGTTTCTACGACGTGCACAAGCTGATGGATGTGATGCAGCGGCTGGTGGACAAGGGCAACTCGATCCTGGTGATCGAGCACAACCTCGATGTGATCCGCTGTGCCGATTGGATCGTGGATCTCGGTCCTGATGGTGGCGATAAGGGCGGCGAGATCGTGGTGACGGGAACGCCTGAGGAGGTGGCGGAGCATCCCACCAGCCACACAGGCCGGTATCTCAAGCAGGTGTTGGATCAGCATCCGCCGCAGCTGGTGGGGGCTTGAGCTGATAATGACTTTTGGCTGCGTGAGCAATTGTGAACGTCTACTTGTATTTGCTAAAACCCAAACGTAGAGACCTGTCGTCCGATGCCCATCTTCAGCATTGGCTTTCCTTGTAAAGTAGCCACAGAACGTGTCATCGCCTCATTTTGCAGTGTATTAGGCGCCGCTATTAGGGAGGATGCCGAGATTATTGTAGGCATTCAAGACATTATTGATAGTGATCCTAAAATCGTAGATTTCTTGTCTCGACAACCAAGGACACGAGTGGTATATACAAATGCATATTCGAATCTATCTGGTACTCTGAATCACATTATCAGTAATAGTAATGGCCGTTACTTCATCAGGACGGATGACGATGACTTTATGCATCCTCTTAGGGTAAGCAAACTTCATGAGGTGATTAAAAATGGGATAGACTTTGCGATCCTTGGCCAAGCATACAAATGTTTTGCACATGATCGTTTGGGACCATTGGTTACTCCAGCCACTAAGTCGATTGATAACAAGATGAAACTTCTACTGGGCGTTCCATTTGGTCATCCCGCAATAACAATTGACCTATCAAAGATCGGACAAAATCCATATGATGTCAATCAGGTCTACGCACAGGATTACATGCTTTATGTAAACATGATAAAAAAGGGTAGTTATCTAGGCTTTGACCATTTAGCTACATATTACCGGTTACCTACTAATGCGACTTCCTCTCAGATGCAGAAGCGGCGCCGGCAGCTAAATGATCACGAAAGAGCAATGAGGATGCTATGGAACAAACTATCACCCATAAACATAACGAGTGAACAAATACATATTCTTAGATCTACACTGGTTACGAGTGAGTTTGCGGATATGGATATCAAAAATCAAAAGAGATGGTGCTTTAACATGCTTAAAGAGGGCAGTAATTTATTGAGAGATTATATAGGCGATGCATAGTGCTTCTATTTGTAAAAGTTCAAAATTGACCTGATCACTTTGCTGACATCTTTTTCTGTTAAACGAGGATGAATGGGAATGCTCAAAGCGTCATTATTTAGTTTTTCACAGTTTGGCAGCCGACGCCCAGTCTGACCATAGATAGGATTAAGATGAAGAGGGTGGTATCGAAGAGTTGTGTAGATTCCCTCCTCAAGCAGATATTTTGCAAGTTCATCCCTTTTGGGAACTCTTATGCAGTATGTGAAGTAACTATTACTTGAATGAGCCGGTGCTTCAATGGGCAAGATAATCTCATTACAAGAACTAAATGCTTCACTGTACGAGCTCCAGATCTGTTTTCTGCGATCTTGTAAATAGTCGATTTTCTTGAGCTGTTCTAAGCCGATCGATGCAGCAATATTGGTGGGAAGCATCTTGATAAATGGTTCGCTAATAGTGTATTCCCACCATCTGCCTGATTGATTTGACCGAGCAGAATCAAAACCGCTCTTCCCGATCCCACAGTAACGAAGAGTCTTGGCTCTGCTGATTAACTCACTATGCGGAGATGCAATACCACCACCTTCTCCCACCGTGAGATTTTTGACTGCATCATAACTAAAAATACCGACAGTTCCGATATTCCCACAAGGATTACCCTTGTAGCTGGACGCGACCGCATGAGCAGCATCTTCAATTACTGGCAGATCTAATGACAAGATTTCGTCCATTTCTACAGGTAAGCCAGCATAATGAACAACCATGATAGCCTTGGTATTAACTGTAAGAGCGTTCAACACCGTCTCTCGTGTTACATTCATTGTTCTAATATCAACATCACAGAAAACAGGGTTATGTCCGGCAAGTATTACAGACTGTGCACAAGAAACCCATGTAAAAGAGGGCACAATTACGTCAGAACCCTTTGGCAAATCTAATAAATAGGCTGCCATATACAGTGCATTGGATCCACTGTCAACTAGCGCAAAATTTGGTATATTGTATTTTGCTGAATAAGCAGCTTCAAACTCATCGACCTTTTTGCCAAAGCCCATCCATTGCATTTCCATCACTTTTTTGACGGAGTCAATTTCTTCTGATCCAACGTGCGACCCAAATACGCTGATCATGAGAGCTCTCTTGGTTTAACCCCTATCATACTCCATTAGGATGAAATCGGCGTTTGTTTGACGAGTGACAAATCCATTCTTTTCATACCAGAGATGTGCTTTGTTGTTTGCCAATACTTTTAGAGTTATAGGCGCCTGTGGTTTGCATTGACAGAAGCTGATCAATTGCTGAAGTGCGACGGACATAAATCCCCTGCCTCGAGTGGCACTAGATCCATTAATGACGTTGTAAATATCCCACCCTTCTGCTTCTGAGTACCTGCATCCCAAGCAGCCAAATCTAATTTTCTGATTGATTAAAGCAATAAACATGTACTCATCACCTCTTAGCAGGTATCTGGAAAACCATCTTTTCTGCTGAGATGCAGATATCTTGGCCTTATGGAAGAAGCTCTGTGTGTTTTCATTCTTCCACATACGCAGCAAATCAAGGTCAGCATACGTAGCAAGACAAATAGATACCTCTCGAACTTCTTTTAAAGTTAGAGAGTGAAAAGATGAGGCATAGAAGTTAGCCAACATAGTGAGACTAAGGTTTTAGCCCCCTGTTAGCTGAGAAGCCCAACTTCCCGGATGCTACAGGAATATTGAGATCAGAGACCCATTTCCCAATCGGCCCCTTATAGGTCGAGTTCTTTAAACCGGAAGGTAATGCCAAGTAGCACATAAATAGATCACGATCTAGGAAGGGATACCTTGATTCCATACCAAGCGACCCTGCTACGTGCTCATCTTTCATTAGATAGGAACGTTGAGTTCCTCCAAATAGGTTCTTCCAGGGCAAGATTGTATGAATATCATCAGGATACTTGCCAGCGAATGAACTTACATTAGCCAGTGGGTTCCCTTTAAAACCATAGTCAGAATAGATCTCATCAGCTCCTTGCCCTGAATACGAGACCTTACATCCGGCTTCTTTACCTTTTTTGAGTACATTATAAAGTCCGACAGTGCCAGGATCCTGATGAAGGCTCTTGATGTCCAGAAGTGGTTGGTGCTTAGTATATGAGTAGTCTTCTACGCATGAGGATATCCATTCCAAAGAAGAAATGTATTCTTGCTGACTCAATGAAACGAAGGCAATTCCTAGCTGTTCTTGTCTTCTGAGCATGACTTCGTTATCCTCACAGCTGGGCACACTTATGCAGACCGGATCTAGACCAAGTTGCAGTGAGCGGTAGGCAATTAATCCACTATCGAAGCCAGAAGAAATAGGAATAAGTAATCTACTCTTCTGCGGCTTTCTCTTCAGAATAGCCGAATCAAAAGCCTCTGCCCACTGATTAAATGTGGTTTCGCTTGAGATTGCTCTGAAATCGTACAGCTGCTCGTTCTGTATGATGCTATTTGATGATAAGTCGATGCTTATTAGGCGATTTCCGGGAACCTCGCATACATACGGATTA
>CALJTZ010000590.1 GCA_937975655.1 uncultured Synechococcus sp.
CCGCCATCACCGCCAGCAGCACCTGGGCCGTGCAGATGTTGCTGGTGGCCTTGTCGCGGCGGATGTGCTGTTCGCGGGTCTGCAGGGCCAGCCGCAGGGCAGGTTGGCCCTCCACATCCACGGACTGCCCCACAAGGCGCCCGGGAATCTGGCGCTTGTGGGCCTCCGTGGTGGCAAAAAAGGCGGCATGGGGTCCGCCGAACCCCATGGGGATGCCAAAGCGCTGGGTGCTGCCCACGGCGATCTCCACCCCCAGGGCTCCCACCGGCGCCATCAACACCTGGGCCAGGGGATCCACCGCCGCCGTGACCAGGGCACCGGCCGCTTGGGCGGCGGCGATCAACGCCGCGGGATTCCAGAGGCGACCGCTGGCCCCGGGCAATTGCAGCAGCAGGCCAAAGCAGCCCGCAAAGGGTTGGCCACCGGCCTCAACCTGGGCCAACAGGGCGGTGGGATCCACCCGCTCCAGGGCAATGCCCAGGGGCTCAGCCCGGGTTTGCAGCACCGCCCAGGTTTGGGGAAACACATCGGCATCCACCAGAAAGCGGCGGGCGGCGCCATCGCGGCAGGCCCCAAAGCTGAGGCTCATGGCCTCGGCGGCCGCCGTGCCCTCATCCAGCAACGAGGCGTTGGCGATCGGTAAGCCGGTGAGCTCACTGATCAGGGTCTGGAAATTGAGCAACGCCTCCAGGCGCCCCTGGGCGATCTCGGCCTGATAGGGGGTGTAGGCCGTGTACCAGGCCGGGTTCTCAAACACATGGCGTTGCAGCAACGCCGGCGTCACGGTGCCGTAGTAGCCGAGCCCGATCAGGCTGCGGCGCACCTGGTTGGCACTGGCGATCTGCTGGAGCTCAGCCAGGGCCTGGGCCTCACTGCAGCCCTCCGGCAATCCGGCCGTAGCCGTGGCGGCCTCCAACAGGATCCCTGCCGGCACCACCTCCGCCAGAAACTGATCCAGATCGGGGGCCCCCAGGTCCTGCAGCATGCGGGCCTGCTCCCCAGGGGAGGGTCCGATATGCCGCATCAGGAATCCATCCAGCGGCACCGTTGCGGACACAGGCCTTTTTCAAGCGTGGCCGGATCCTAGGAAGAGGGCTCCGCTGGATCGGGGCGGGTTTGGCTCCGTTGGCTCCGGGCGGGGCGACCTCAGTGGCCGTCCACCTTGGCGCTGTAGGTGGCGGCATCCATCAGGGCGTCCACCTGGGCAGGGTCGCTGGGTCGCACCAGCAACAGCCACCCCTCGCCGTAGGGGTCGTTCTGCAACTCTTCAGGGCTAGCCAGCACCGCTTCATTGCGGGCTTCCACCGTGCCGCTGATGGGAGCGATCACATCCTCCACCGCCTTCACCGACTCCACCGACCCGAAGCCGGCCCCCTGGGTGAGGCTGCTGCCCACCTCCGGCAGCTCCACGAACACGATGTCGCCCAGTTGATCAACGGCGAAGGCACTGATGCCCACGCGCACCAGCTCGCCGTCGCGCCGCGCATATTCATGGCTGTCGGCGTAGCGGCAGTCGTCGGGGTAGCTGAGCGCCATCGGCGAGGCCGAATGCAAGGTGCCCCCAGTTTGTCGGACCTGGGGCCTCCCAGGCCAGCGAAGCCGCTGGACCAGCAAGACGTCTTAGAAGACTTGCGAGCGCCCTCTTGAAACCTGTACAGGCTGTACAGAACTCCGGAGAGTGCCCCACCAACCCTCAGCTGACGGGCCCTGCCGGCAGCAGCTCCGCCTCCGCCAGGGCCACCAGGGCCCGCTCCAGGGCCAGCTCGGCGTGGGCGCGGTGGGTACCGCCCTGGGCATAGAGCACGTAGGGCTCGCGCAGGGGAGCATCGGCGGAGAACTCGCTGGTGCTGCCATCGATGAAGGTGCCGCCGGCCATCACCAGGTCGCTGGCGTAGCCCGGCATCGGCGCCGGAATCGGATCGAGGTAGGAGCCCACCGGCGAACAGGCCTGGAAGGCCCGGCACACAGCCTTGAGGGGCTCGGGCGCACCGAAGCGCACCGCCTGAATCACGTCGCTGCGCACGCCACCCACCAGGGGGTTCACCGCCAGGCCCAGATCGTCGAAAACCGCTGCAGTGAGCTCGGCGCAGAGCAGTGCTTCCGTGATCATCTGGGGGGCCAGGAAGAGGCCCTGGAACAGCAGCCGGTGCAGATCAAACCCGGTGCCCCCCTCACTGCCGATGCCTGGAGCGGTGAGCCGGCAACAGGCCTGCTCCACCAGCTCCCGGCGGCCCGCCACATAGCCGCCGGTGGGCGCAATCGTGCCGCCCAGGTTCTTGATCAGGGAACCGGCCATCAGATCGGCACCCACCGCCGTGGGCTCCTGCAGCTCCACCAGCTCGCCGTAGCAGTTGTCCACGAACACCAGGCAGTGGGGCTGGAGGGCCTTCACCCGCTCCACCAGCCGGCCGATCTGCTCCACGGTGAGCGACGGCCGCCAGCTGTAGCCGCAGCTGCGCTGGATCAGCACCATCCGGGTCGGCACGGCCAGGGCGGCGGCGATCCAGAAAGTGAGCAGCCTTTGTCTTGGCGCCCGGATAGGCCGCACCTTGGGTGGCGACACGGCCGCTTGGTTCGAGCGCGACGAAGACCTCGTGCCGCTCACCGTCGCCGAGTTGGCCACTGAGCTCGACGCGATTATCGAGCGCCACGAGAGCGTCG
>CALJTZ010000591.1 GCA_937975655.1 uncultured Synechococcus sp.
GCCCGGGGCGCGTTCGGCCTCCACGTAATAGGAGAGGCCCACCGCCACCAGGCTGCGCACCCCCGGGAGCAGCTGCTCCACGGCCCTGCGGCGCGGGTCGGCCATCCAGGCCATGTCCGCCTGATGGCCTGCCGCCAGCCAGCGTTCCAGCGCGGCCGTGCGCAGGGGCAGCCGCGCACTGGCCGGCACGGCCGCTATACCCACGGGGCTGAAGCCCAGGGCCAGGGCCTGGTGCTTGATCTGTTGCGCGAGCTGGGCGCCTTCGCTCATCACCCCTACGATTGCGCGATTGCGTGAATCCACTGTGAGCTCAGCTGCACCCGGCCGTTTCGGCAACCTTCTGCGCTGGATGGGGTTGTCCCTGGTGGTGCTGCTGGCCCTGCAGCTCCTGGCCGTGCTCGCGGTGAATGGCTGGGGTGAGGAGGCCTTCCGCCAATTGCTGGCCTCCACTCTGGTCACCCAGTCGCCCATGGCGCTGGTGGGCCTGTTGCTGATGCTGCTGGGCTCCCGCCTCGATGAACCCCAGGCCGGTCCCACCCCCCTGCGCTGGGTGGTGTGTGTGCTCAGTGCCCTGCTGGCCCTCGGCCTGTTGATCACCGTTCCCCTGGGCATCAGTGGCGACCGCGCCCTCAGCGACCAGGCCAATCAGGCCCTCCAGGCCCAGAAGGGTCAGTTGGAGATGGCCAAGGCCCAGCTGCAAAACCCCCAGGTGATTGATCAGGTGGTGGCCCAGGGCCAGCAGGCTGGCCAGATCCCGGCGGACGCCACCGCTGAGCAGAAGCGCCAGGCTGCCAAGTCCTTCATGGATCGCCAGCTGCAGCAGGCCGATACCCAGTTGCAGCAGGCCGAGCGCCGTCGCGACCTGGCCGCCAACCAGCGCCGCATCGGCGGCACCGGCACCGCCATCGTGCTGCTGGTGGCCTTCACCCTGCTGGCCCTGGTGGCCGTGCTGTGAGGGCGCCTGGCTAAGTTGCGGATTGGTATCTGCTGACCGGAAAGCCGGGCCCCCCGTTGGTGCAATCCAGTCCCAGACCTGATCAACCGCTCGGCGATCGCCTGCAGCAGGATCTCAAGAATGATCTGATCGCCGGCTTGCTGGTGGTGATCCCGCTGGCCACCACCATCTGGCTGGCCACCACGGTGAGCCGCTTCGTGCTGGCGTTTCTCACCTCGATCCCCAAGCAGCTCAACCCGTTCAACACCCTCAACCCGATCCTCCAGGAGTTGATCAACCTGGGGCTGGGCCTTGTGGTGCCGTTGCTGGCGATCCTGTTGATCGGGCTGATGGCCCGCAACATCGTGGGTCGCTGGCTGCTCGAATTCGGGGAGGGCACCCTGCAGCGGATCCCGGTGGCCGGGTCTGTGTACAAGACCCTCAAGCAGCTGCTGGAAACGTTCCTGCGGGACAATTCCAGCCGCTTCCGCCGGGTGGTGCTGGTGGAGTACCCCCGCGAGGGCCTCTATGCCCTGGGTTTCGTGACCGGCGTGTTGGGCGCCACCCTCTCCGCCGGCTTCGATAAGCCCATGCTGAGTGTGTTCATCCCCACGGCCCCCAACCCCACTACCGGCTGGTACGCCGTGGTGCCCGAGGGTTCGGTGCGCGATCTCGATCTCTCGGTGGAAGATGCCTTCCGCACGATCATCTCGGCCGGCATCGTGAATCCCGACGAGCGCGAAACCCCAGCCAGCCGCAGCTTTTCCAGCCTGCTGGCCCAACTCCGGGCCCCGGCCTATTCCCCCCTTCCCTCCAACAAGGCCTGATGCAGAGCCGCACCGTTGCCCGTGAACTGGCCCTGCTGATGCTGGGCCAGACCAGTGATCGCCAGCCCGCGGCCGACATGGCCCTCGACACCCTCCTGCACCAGGCCCTGGCGGCCCTCAGCCAGCACGTGCGCGAGGCCCTCGACCAGGCGGCCGTGGATCTGCAGGCGGCCCAGCAGCAACTGTTGGATAGCGAACTCCAGGATGAGGGCGCCGATCAACTGCCCAAGGTGCGGCAGCACCTGCAGGATGGCCTGGCCCACGCCGAGCAGGGCCTCAATCGCCTCTCCGCCAGCCTGGAACTGCCGCGGCTGTTGATGCTGGCCGATCAGGACGAGATCCGCCGTGGCGCCGTGGACCGGGCCCGGGCGGTGCTGCGTCACCGCGACGACCTGGATCAGCGCCTCGATGGGGTGATGGAGGGCTGGCGCCTCACCCGGTTGCCCCGGATCGACCGCGACATCCTGCGCCTGGCGGCCGTGGACATCGAGCAGTTCAAGACCCCCGCCGCTGTGGCTTGCAATGAGGCGGTGGAACTGGCCAACCGCTACAGCGACGAGCAGGGCCGCCGCATGATCAACGGCGTGCTGCGCCGCTTCACCAGTGCCGGCAGCGCCGGTTGAGTTCTGCGGGAGGTTCTGATGGTGTTCGACTGGTTCAATCGCGGCGCGGCCCCCCAGAGCCCCCAGGAGCCCCAGCCGGAACCGGCCCCGGAGCCTCTGCCGGCCGACGGGGCCATGCCCGAGCCAGAGCCCGCAGCTGTGGAGCCGGAACCAGCCCCGAGCCCGCCCGCTGCAACACCCGCCGTTGGTGCGGTGGATCAGGAGGCTCTGGACTGGGCCCGCCAGGCCTACGCCCGCCTCAAGGCCCAGCAGGACGCGGCCAAGCAGACGGTGAGTGCCCCGGAGCCAGAACCAGAACCAGAGCCCCAGCCTGAGCCGCCGTCCGAGCCTCAGCCTGAGCCGCCGCCGGAGCCACCGGTAGTTGTTTCGGAGCCTTTCAACCGTTCTGTACAGCCTGTACAGAGTCCTGCAGACGCCGCCGCAAGCAACCCCGAGCCCCCCGCCGGGCTCTCCCTGTTGGAGCAGGCCGCGGCCCAGCGGGCCCAGCGCCAGCAGGAGTTGCTCGAGCGCTCCATCGAGGTGAGCCCTGCCCCAGCGCCAGTGGCTCAGGCAGTCCCAGCGGCAGCTCCAGCCCCGGCGCCCGTCGAGGAGCCGGCTCCGCAGCTCGGTGCCTTCGACGCCGACTTCACCTGGTCTGCGGAGGTGCTGGCAGCCCAGGGCCGCAGCGTGGACGACATCTCCCTCGAGGAGATCGATTGGCTGGGCCGCCTGCGCCGCGGCATGGAGAAGACCCGCCAGGGGTTTGTCACCCAGCTCCTGGACACCCTTGGCGACGATCCCCTCAGCCCTGAGGTGCTGGACGATCTCGAGACCCTGCTGCTGCGGGCGGATGTGGGTGTTCAGGCCACCGATCAGGTGCTGGAGGCCCTGCGCAAGCGCATGAACGAGGAGGTGGTGGATCCGGCGGAAGGCATCCGCTTCCTCAAGGAGCAGCTGCAGGGCCTGCTGGATGCACCGATCCGCAGCAGTG
>CALJTZ010000592.1 GCA_937975655.1 uncultured Synechococcus sp.
CGGCTCCTGCGCCACGCTGATGTCGCCGGAAAACAACCGGCGGAAGGCCTCGTCGTGGGCCAGCGCATCGCTCAAGCCCAGCTCGTGGAAGAGGGTTCTGCTGTGGGCCACGTACTCGGGCGCTGGTAGCGGCGTGGGCGTCACCGGCACGTAATGCCCCGAGAACACCTGGCGGGGGCGGTGATCCTGGCCATCGCTGGTGGCCTGCGGATCCGCCTGCAGCGACTCCAGCAGGGAGTAGTCGGCCCGTTGCGCGAACTCAGCGAAGGTTGTTGTGAGCACGGGGTTCTCGGGTTGTCGGCGCTGAAGGCACCATCCTGGCGAGTCTGTCGCCAGCCCCTCAACCACCGCCAGGCAAGGCCTGGGCAAGCACCGTGATCAAGGCCGTATCCACGCTCAGGATCCGTTCACCCAGACCCACCCGCTGGGCGATCACGGATTCGGCGAGCTCCACTTCAAATGGCACGAAACCGCCCTCCGGGCCAATCATCACCACCGCCGGCACGGGCGCTACTTCAGCGAGCGCCATTGGGGCACCCCTGTCCGCCATCCAGCAGGGACGCCCCGCGCACAGCCCAGGCAGCTGGTCTTCGATGAAGGGGCGAAACCGCCGGTGCAAATGGACCCTGGGGGCGATCGTGTCGCGCGATCGCTCCATTCCCGTCAGCAACGCTTCCTCAACCCTGGCCGGTTGCAACAGCGGGCTTTGCCAGTAACTCTTTTCGACCCTGGCACTGTTGATCAGGTGCAGGTTGGCAATGCCGAACTCTGCGCACTGGCGCAGGATCCGGCGCAGCATTTTGGGGCGCGGTAAGGCCAGCACGATGTCGAAGCGATGCCGGGGCGGCGGGGGCTCACTGAGCTGAACGTTCAGCCGCACGCCGCTCGGATCCAGGTCTTCGATCACCCCTTGGCCGCATAGCCCGCCAACCAGTCCAACCCGCAGGCTGTCGCCCACTTTGGCTTTCAGCACGCCGCGAATGTGATCGGCGCGGTGATCCCGCACCAGCGCAACATCGTCAGCGACCCAGTCATGTTGATGCAGCAGCAGGATGTTCATCGGCTGGTCCGGGGGCTCCTTTGGCTGGCACCAAACAGGCAGGGCGGACCCATCATCAGCTCCCGCGATGACGTCGAACGTCCCAGGGACGCGGAATGCCGCCGGGTTGCTGCCACACCCCGAAGCGATGGCGGCTGGCCCTGAATTCGGCCTCGAGGTAGGCGCGGGCGTTGCAGCCGTTCAGGTAGCGGCGGTAGGCAAAGGCCTGGCCGTCTTCCACCAGAGCCAGGCCCAGGTTGCCGTCACTGATCACCTCAGCCACCAGGCGGCCGTAGCGGTCGGTGGTGTTCAGATCGAGGGTTACCGCAGCACCGAGGGGCAACCGCTGCCGCAGGTAGCTGCGGGCTTGGGCGCCGTAGGGGCTCTGGGACAGTTCCGGTGCATCGATGCAGGCCAGCCGCACCGTGATGGTTCGGCCCTCCTGGCGCACCCGGATGGTGTCGCCATCGCCGATCGACAGCACCACCGCCCGGAGCGGCTGGCTGCGGCCTGGGCTGCAGGTCACCAGGCCCAGCCCCAGCGCCAACAGCAGGCCGCCAAGCGGTGAAGCGGCCTTCATGAACTGCTGTGTGCCTCGGTGAAGAGAGGATGCGTGTTCTGCAGCATGGCTTGCCAGGTTGCTGGGCCCGATCGATGCTGGCTGCAACGGGATTCGGAGGCTCCACTGATGGACGACACCCCCCCTGAGCACCAGGCAGGAGCGCGCTGACGATCCGGCCCCTGCTCCAACACTCTCGACGGATCTCTGGTTTCCCTGGCGTGTGACGTTGTCGCCGTCCACTGCATCGCTCTAGGTGCCCCGGACCCCACGGGAAGCCCCACTTGTCACCTGGCCCCAGGTGCCAGCGCCGGCAGCTCCGCCATCCCAACGCAACGAGCAACGCAACCACCTCAACGGCCCGGGGCTGACGCTCCGGGCTTCGTTATGCCGTCAGGGCGTTTCCTCGCTGTTGGCCATCAACAGAACCTCCTCCAGCTCCTGGGTCACACCGCAATCGTTGGCCATGGAGGCGGGCGGAAGCCCCAGCCTGCGCAGCCAGTGGATCAGGTGTCGCCGATCCGCCATGGCGGCGGAGATGGCCTCAAAATCCACGCCTCGGTCCGCATCCTCCGTAATGGAATGGCAGAGATCTTGGATTTCATTGGCGATCGCCCGGTAGAGGGGTGCCAGGGAGGGCGGCAGATCACGAAAGGGCAGCCGTGTCGGGGAGGTTGTCATTTGAGTTTTGTAACTGCCCGGCCTGCCGGGCGTCCTGGAGCTGTAACAGCGTTTACACACCATCCCCGTGGCTGCGCTGCGCTGCATCGCTGGATACCGCGGCCGCCCGTAGCAACCCTTTACACTTATTAAAGTTTCTTGAAACACAAGTCATGGCTGACTCCTCCTCCCGCTTCGGTTTCGTTGCCTTCGCCGAAACCTGGAATGGCCGCCTGGCCATGCTGGGCTTCGTGATCGGTCTGGGCACCGAGCTGCTCACCGGTCAGGGCGTCCTCGCTCAGATCGGCCTGGGCTGAGTCCTGCCTGTTCACGGCAGTTCAAGCCTCACACCCGGATGGTTTTGCCGTCCGGGTTTTTTTGTCCATTGCCCCGTTCCCTTCCCCGCTCTTCTCCTGTGGTTCACGCCCTGGTTTTTGTGTTGGCACCGGCTGCAGACCTGCCAGCCGATCAGGTGAGCTGGGATCAGCTCGTGCAGGCCCAGAAAAAAGGATTGCGCAGTGGGGTGGCCCTGCGGCTTTGCTCCGCACCCGACACCTGCTCCGAGAACCTGCTCTCCGCAGTGGATCTCGGGCTGCTCAAGGCCAGTGGTGAGCTGCCCAGCACGGCCAGCCAGTGGTATTGCGACTGCCTGGTGCCCCACTTCGACGTGCACGCGCTGTGGATGGGCGTCTACGCCATCAGTGGCACAGCTCCCGAGGGTGAGCCCTCGCCCACTGGAGAGCCTTTCGCGATCACCAGTGGCCAGTGCCTCGATCGCTTTCCGCTCAAGGATGCCGGGAACGAAACCTGCTGGTTTTATCCCACCGACAGCGGGCGCTACCTGCGCTGGGAGAACCAACGCCAGATTGAAACCCTGCCGGGCCTGCTGGCGGACCGCCCTGTGCAGGACGAGCCCATTGCCTATTCGCGCGAGGCCCTGCACGTGCTCTGGTCGTTGATGGCCGACAACCGCTATCTCACCTGCGTGGGCCTCACCCTGGGGGGCAAGCGCATC
>CALJTZ010000593.1 GCA_937975655.1 uncultured Synechococcus sp.
GAGAGAGAGAGAGGCTCCTGTGCCAGTTAGTCCGTGGATGTAGCCCTTGTGAGGGAGCTGGTGCTCCTAGCTGTGGAGCGGAAGCTCAAATACGAAGCTGAACATGGGCAACGGCTTGATTCCGTACCTCCACCCGAGCCACCAGCTGCTGAAACAGCAGACGCAGCTCTTCTGGCTCTAGGTGCTCCAGCAGGTGAGGAGACGCTATCTCCGCTAGCAGCTTGGGATCCACTGGATCCTGGCTATGCAGATTCTGCAACTTGTCCCGCTTCAGCTGAATAGCGTCCTCGAGGTCGGGGTCGTTCAGTTGCTCGAGCCGTTTGATGGCGTCGCGTAGCTCCTGGGCCTCAGGAGGCTCGGTGGCTATCACGCTCGTTAGCGCTAATGCTCGGTCGGCGATGGCCTGGAAAATGGCGTCGCGGATGACCGACTCGTGGGTGCTCTTGTACTGCTGGGGGCAGCCCCGTGCCTTACACACCATCGACGGAATCGTGCGGCCACCGGCATAACTCATGGACTTGCCGCAGTTACCACACCTGCACAAGCTGGTGAGCAGGCGGGGGATTATGTCGCTGTTATGACCCCACATACGTCGGTTGGTGGCGAGCTGGTGGGTAATGCGGTCGAACTCGGCGTGGGTGATTAACGCCTCGTGGGCGTCCCACACTATTTCGGCGAATAGGTGATTGGGTTGTTGGTTATAGCCGATGCCGCCTCGGAGGATCGGGTTGAGTAGCCAGGCGCGGACGGCGTTGCAGCTGTTGATTGGGATGGCGCCCAGATCCTGGCGGTCCCAGACGGTGAGGCTGGTGCTCATCCTCCAGTTGTTCTCGCGCAGGATGCGGAGAAAGGCCTGGGCGCGATGCCACTCCACGGGGTGGGGCCTGAGCGCCGTCTTGTCGGGGGTGATGCAGTAGCCCCAGGGGGCGCGGCCGCGGAGCGGCAGGCGTTTCTTGCGGCCCTCGCGTAGGCCGGCGCGGATGCGTTGGGAGAGCATTCGGCTCTCCATCTCCGCCATGGTGGTCATGATCCGGCTCATCACGAAGCCGGCGGGTGTCTCGGACTCGATGGTGCCGCCGTCGATGGCGGTGAGCGTCACGCCCCGTTTGGCGGCGAAGGCGATGGCGGCGTCCACGTCGGCGGCGTCCCGGCCAAGCCGGTCGACTCTGGTGATCACCACCTCGTCCACCTTGCGGCGGTCGATCAGGTCCAGCAGGGCCAGGTAGCCCACCCGGTCGCTCTCACGGCCGCTTTGGATGTCCTCAATCACCTGATCCACGCCAGTCGCCATCACGCGTGAGCGCTGGTTCTCCAGGGCGGAGAGCTGCTCACCGGAGCTGGTGCTCACACGGATGTAGCCGACTCGCAGGGAGGAACTCATGAGACTCCTGCCAAAGCCTTGCTACCTATTGAGATATCTGTTTTAACGTGGTCTTCAGAGCACCTCCAATGGACGCTTTTCTGAGGCCAATGGCTGAAAACCCTTTCTACCACTCAATCCAGGACGGCTCTGCCCTCTTGAGTGCGATTTCGACGCAGCTTGACTGCCTCTCCGATCTCGCACAACTGCCTCTCAACGCTGCGGAGCGAAGCACCGCCAACCGGGCGGTACAGGCGATCAACGCGGTGCTTGCCGGTGCCCTTGAGGTCGCCGCCGCCGAAAACAGCCGCTGGGGGCTCAAGAGCGATGTCTGACCAGCTCGAAGCCACCCTGCAGGAGCGGGGCAACCGCTACGGCGACTTCAAGGGGCACGCCACAGCCACCATGCAGCTCAAGCGCCAGATACGCATTGAGCTGATTCACCGGGGCAAGTCCCTGGCGGACGACCAGATGGAGGCGCTGGACATGATCTGTCACAAGATCGGCCGCATCATCAACGGCGATCCTGACTATGCCGACTCATGGCATGACATCGCCGGCTATGCCCAGCTGGTGGCGAACCGCCTGAACGGTGAGGGAGTGCAGTGACCACGACCATCGACCTCAACGCGGCGTGGGCCGCCTTTCAACAGGAGCGTTCCGTCACGCTCTGCGCCACCAGCTTGAGCACTGATTACGCGCAGGTGCAGAAGTGGTTCGACCGCTGCCCCATCCAAGAACTGGATCGCGGTCGGGAGATCATGAGCTGGATCTGGGCCCAGGAACCCAACAAGGCAGCACGCCGGGTGGCGATGTATCTCAAGACGCTCTATCGCTGGGCGGCTTCTGAGGACGTGGCGCTGGTGAGCCGTAATCCGGTGGCCAGCTACAAGTTCCCCAAAAAGCCGCAGGGTGAGCACGAGGTAATCGTCATACCGCGCTCGGAACTGCCGTTCCTTTTTGCTGGGTTGACCTCCAAATGCAGGAAGGCAAGGCCTTGGCATTTTGTGGCTGAGACCATGCTCCAAACCGGTGCCAGGACCGGCGAGGTTTTTGCTGCCAAGTGGGACGACATCAAGGGGGAGCGGTTGCTTGTTCACCAGAACATGACCCTCACCCATGGGCTCAAGGCGTCCACCAAGACCAACCGCAAGCGGTGGGTGCCCCTCAACCCGACCATGCGGGGAATCTTGGAAGAGCTGCCCCGCACCAGTGAGTTCCTCTTCCCTTGGAATCGCTCGGCCTTCCAGTCGTTTTTCCAGGATCGGGTGGGCAAGTTGGTGGAGCAGGGGGTGATCTCGCGGGCCTATCGCCCCTACGACCTCCGCCACACCGCCATCTCGGGGTGGTTGGAGGCAGGCATCCCGATCACCCAAACGGCCAGTTGGGCGGGCAACAGCGCTCAGGTCATCTGGGCGCACTACGCCAACACCACCTCTGACTACGAGATGCCGGTCCTCTGAACCGGTGCCTCCCTACCAAGCGAACCTTCGCTTTTCTTTCCCCATGACTACCTCACCGAGTAAGCCCCTGGACTGCGACCCTACCGAGCAGCAAGCGCGGCAGGACTTCCTAGACGAGCTCTACGTCCGTTCGGGCCGGGACCGCTCCAACCACCCGATGCACTGCCTCTACACCGGCCTCTACCTCGAGTGGACCCAAGCCCAACAGCAGGACGCGTGATGACTGATCAGCAACTCGAGCAGCTGTTTGATGCCTGGTGGCGCGACAGCTACCCCATGGCACCGGTGAACAAGCAGAGCCGCGCCAGTCACCTCGCCTTTGGCCGGTGGGTGCTGGAAGCCCCCGCACATGAAAGCGAGGAACCCAGCGCATGAAGTCCGAACGATTCGAGGCCCACTCCCTTTGGATCGATACCAACTTCGACATGAACGGCCGTTATTGGACGGTCTGGAAGCCCAACACCACTCAGATCTTCCGCGACAGCAAAGAGATGTTGCGGTGGATCTCCTGGCCGCCAAAGACGCCAACCGGTGATTCGTTGCGTTCGTGGATCAGTTCGCTCCAAGCCGCTGACGCCGAACGCAAACAACGCCCTGCCCCAGTAGGGGACGCCAATGTCCCCCACAGCTTTGACCCCCTCGCTTACGAATCAGCTCTTGACGACTCTGACCCCAACCACGCAACTCGCACCATCATCTAAATGGCATCGACGCTTCCTTGAGGTGGCCACTCTCGTCTCCACCTGGAGCCGGGATCCCTCGACACAGGTAGGTGCAGTGGCGGTGCGTGATCGGCGCATCTTGGCCACCGGCTACAACGGCCTCCCCGCAGGTGTGGCAGACACGCCAGAGCGGCTGGATAACCGAGAGCTCAAGCTGCTGCTCACCAGTCACGCCGAGACCAACCTGCTCACCTACGCCGCACGCGACGGGGTGAGCCTGTGTGGCGCCACCGTCTACGTGACCCTGTGGCCCTGTAGTCACTGCGCTGGTCAGCTGATCAACGCTGGTGTGGTGCAGGTGGTGATCCCCAACCAGGAGCCACCCGAGCGGTGGGCCACCTCGTTCTCGTTGGCGCGGCAGATGTTCCTGGAAGCCGGCGTTGAGCTGGTGGGGTTGGGCTGATGCCTCTCTATAAGTGTCCGCCCTGCCCGAAGTGCGGGTCGCGGTTGAACCGTGTGGTGTTTATGCGTCGCCTTGATGAAGGCGATCAGCTGCGCCGTAGGGCGTGCGAGACCTGTGACCACCGCTGGTATTCGCTGCAGCCGCAAGAGGAGCTGGTGTCCACGCACCTGATCCGTTGGCAAGGCAAAAAGCCGGTGATCGACCGAGAGCCGGTGCCGGCACCACCCACCATCGCCGCCAAAGCGCTCGATGCGTTTTGGGCTGAGCAGCACAACGAGGAGTCGCTCAGCTCAGAGCAGCGGATGCGCTCGGCGTTTCAGGTCGTTGTCGACCACATCATTCCACCTTCAGTCGTTTCGTAACTAGGACCATGATCAAAAACCACGAGAGCGCTGCGATCAGTCGCTACCTCGAGGACATCGCACGACACCCGTTGATGACTCCATCGGAGGAGATTCAGCTGGGGAAGCTGGTGCAGGAAGCCATCGCGCTGGAGGCGTCGGGGCGGCCGTTGTCTAAGGCGGAGCGGCGGATCGTTAAGCGTGGTGAGCGTGCCAAGCGCCGGTTCATTGAGGCCAACCTGCGGCTGGTGGTGTCGCTGGCTAAGAAGTACGCCTCGCGCAACCTTGCCTTTATTGAGTTGATGGATCTGGTGCAGGAGGGCAGCATTGGCCTGATGCGGGCGGTCGAGATGTTTGATCCCTCCCGCGGCTACAAGTTCTCCACCTACTCCTACTGGTGGATTCGGCAGGCCATGAGCCGGGCCATCGCTCAAAAGGAGCGGATCTTGAAGGTCCCCTGCAGCGTTGTGGAAAAGGTCAACAAGATGAACAAGGTGAGCCGGGAGGAGGCGCACCGCTTGGGGCGGATGCCGACTCGCGCTGAGCTGGCTGCGGCTCTCGACACCACCGAGGCTGAACTGGAGCTCATGATTGAGCGGGGCGGGCCGATGCTGTCGCTCGATGCGTTCTGCAAGGACTCGGATAGCGTCACGCTGCTTGATCAGCTGGCGGATCCGGTGTCATTGGATCGCTCCGATGAGGAGATGCTGCTGGAGCTGTCCATCAACTCCTCCACGCTGCAGCTGTGCATGGAGAAGCTCGAGGAGAAGGAACAGCACCTGTTGCGGCTGCGCTACGGCTTTGACGGCAAGCAGCGGGCCACCTACACCGAGGTCGGGCAGGAGCTGGGGGTCAGCCGCGAACGGGCGCGGCAGATCATCACCAAGGCCTCGATGAAGCTGAAGGTCTACCTCAGACAAGCTGGGATGGATCCAGCCGGTAGCCCCAGAGTTTCAACACCAGACGTACCGGCCAAGGCACACCCGCTCGTGAAGCGTGCCGCACCGGATAGCGTTGGGCAGCTTGTGCCGGAGCAGTGGTCGCTTCAGGCTCGGCGAGAAGTATGGACATCTCCAACTCGGAGACGTACGCAATCGCCTTCCGAATTATCGACTGTTGCATGAAATGCTGTTCCAGCATCGAACAGGCGAGTTCTGCAATGCGCTCGGGCTCCTCAGATGCGTGATTTCGCAGAGCTCGCTTGCCTTTCTCCATCTCGAGAGAGGCAGCGAGTGAAAGCTCTGGCACTAACCATTCAGCAAGAGCCATTGAGCAACCTAGGGGGCTTGCCAAAGGTTGCCGTGCCTGCCCCCACCATCGAGCGCATTGAGACTGTTGACGGGCCGGTGTGGTGCGTTACCTATGCCGGCATGACCCGCTATCACCGCCAAGACTGGCAGGCGTGGTGGCTCTATGAGGCGGCAAAGGCTGCGTACTTTGCCCTGTCAGGGTTCAGCCAGGATCGCCCATCCTGAGCGGGGCCCCTCAACTAGCCACCTTGGCCCCCAGTTCTTGCGGCTATAGGCCAGGCCGGCACCGCGGCTGGAGCTGTAGGTGCCCTGAGCCACCAACATCTCACCCCACGGATCGTTGACGATGGCCGCCGTTGGCGTCAGGCCAATCACCACTAGCCAATGGCCACCACCAGAGGGTGCCGCGGAAGTGCCGTGGTGCAGGAACCCGCAGGGGACGGGAACGCCTCGGCCGATCTGCCGCTCCAGGTCCGCCCAGTCGGCGTTTTGCACAAACCGTGCCGTTATGCCGTAACTGGCGAGGGCCTTGAGCTGGGCGTTGGCGTCGGTGGTGTCGCCGTACTGCCTCACCCGCGTCAAGTATTGGTCGTCAGCATTGGGTCCGCCAATACTTCCCGGCCGCAGGTACGCGGTGAGCATGGCGCAGCTCGAGCTAAAGCACATGCGCTGGGCCTGCCCGCTCA
>CALJTZ010000594.1 GCA_937975655.1 uncultured Synechococcus sp.
CGCGACGTGCCTTGTCTTCTGCTGCGTGCTCTTCAGCTTCGCGAACCATGCGCTCGATGTCTTCCTTGGGAAGAGAAGAGCCACCGGTGATCGTCATCGACTGCTCCTTACCGGTGCCCTTGTCCTTAGCGGACACGTGCACGATACCGTTGGCATCGATGTCGAAGGTCACTTCGATCTGGGGCACGCCACGGGGTGCGGGGGGGATACCGTCGAGACGGAAGGTTCCAAGCGACTTGTTGTCACTGGCCATCTCGCGCTCACCCTGGAGCACGTGGATTTCCACGTTGGTCTGGCCATCCACCGCCGTGGAGTAGGTCTCCGACTTCTTGGTGGGGATGGTGGTGTTGCGGGGGATCATCTTGGTCATCACGCCGCCCAGGGTCTCCACGCCGAGGGAAAGCGGACTGACGTCCAGCAGCAGGATGTCCTTCACCTCCCCGGCCAGCACACCGCCCTGGATGGCGGCGCCCACAGCCACCACCTCGTCGGGGTTCACGGTCTGGTTGGGGTCCTTACCGGTAACCCGCTTCACCAGCTCCAGCACCGCAGGGATGCGGGTGGAGCCACCCACCATCACCACCTCGTCGAGCTCGGAGGACGCGAGCTTGGCATCCTTGAGGGCCTGCTCCACCGGCACGCGACAGCGGTCGATCAGCTTGGAGGCAAGCTCCTCGAACTTGGCGCGGGTGAGGGTGAGATCGAGGTGCTTAGGGCCCTCGGGGGTGGCCGTGATGAACGGCAGGTTGATCTCGCTCTGGGTGGCGCTGGACAGCTCGATCTTGGCCTTCTCGGCGGCCTCGGTGAGGCGCTGCAGGGCCTGCTTGTCCTGGCGGAGGTCGATGCCCTCGTTGGACTTGAAGCTGTCGGCCAGGTAGTCGACGATCACCTTGTCGAAGTCGTCGCCGCCCAGGTGAGTGTCACCGGAGGTGGAGAGCACCTCGAACACACCGTCGCCCACCTCGAGCACGGACACGTCGAAGGTGCCGCCGCCCAGGTCGAACACCAGGATGCGCTCGTTGCTCTTCTTGTCGAGGCCGTAGGCCAGCGCCGCCGCCGTGGGCTCGTTGATGATGCGCAGGACCTCGAGACCGGCGATCTTGCCGGCGTCCTTGGTGGCCTGGCGCTGGGAATCGTTGAAGTAGGCGGGAACGGTGATCACCGCCTGGGTGACCGTTTCGCCGAGGTACTTACCGGCATCCTCTGCCAGCTTGCGCAGCACCTGGGCGCTCACTTCCTCCGGTGCGAACTGCTTGTTCAGCACCGGGCACTTCACCTTCACGTTGGAGCCGGCTTTCTCCACGCCATAGCTCACTTCCTTCGACTCTTCGTTGACTTCGTCAACGCGACGGCCGATGAAACGCTTCACCGAATAAAAGGTGTTCTCGGGGTTCATGACCGCCTGGCGCTTGGCGATCTGACCGACGAGTTGATCCTGATTCTTGGTGTAGGCCACCACTGAGGGCGTGGTGCGGAAGCCCTCGGCGTTGGCGATCACAGTGGGCTTGCCGCCCTCCATGACTGCCACGCAACTGTTGGTGGTGCCAAGGTCAATTCCAACAACCTTGCCCATGGATGACTGCCTCCCGAAGGGGGGTTCTGAACTGAAGGCATCCTCAACAGCAGGCCCGTTGTGGGGCTAGGTGTGGTTGCCGAACAGGAGCAGCCGTGACACCGCCCCTCAGCATCTCGGGAACCACAGCCATCGCAGGCGTGCTGGGCCATCCCGTGCACCACTCCCTCTCGCCGGTGATGCAGAACGCGGCGCTGCGGCAGATGGGCCTCAACTGGGTGTTCCTGGCCCTGCCGGCCCCGGCCGAGCAGCTGGCCACGGTGGTGCAGGGCCTGGAGGCCATGGGCTGCTGCGGCCTGAACGTGACCATCCCCCACAAGCACAGCGTGGCCGCACTGACGCGGGAGCTCAGCCCCCTGGCGCAGCGGCTGGGGGCCGTGAATGTGCTGGTGCCCATGGCTGGGGGCGGCTGGTTCGGCACCAACACCGATGTGGAGGGCTTCATCGCTCCCTTGCGCAGCAGCACCAGCCCAGGCCAGCGAGCGGTGGTGCTGGGCTGCGGCGGCAGTGCCCGGGCCGTGGTGGCCGGCCTGGTGGAGCTGGGCTTCAGCTCCATTGCGCTGGCGGGCCGCAGGCCCGAGGCCCTGGAGGCCTTCCAGCACGACTGCCAGGCCTGGGCCCCGCAGCTGCAGCCGCTGCCCTGGACCGATGACGGCACGGCCCTGGCTGAGGCCATCGCCAGCTGCGATCTGCTGGTGAACACCACCCCGGTGGGCATGGCCTCCGCCAGTAATCCCGCCGCCGCCGCGGCCTGCCCTCTGGACGCCGGCGAGCTGGAGGCGCTCCAGGCCAGCACCGTGGTGTACGACATCATCTACACCCCGCGGCCGACGCGGCTGCTCGCCCAGGCGAGCCAACGGGGCTGCCGCAGCATCGATGGCACGGAGATGCTGGTGCAGCAGGGCGCCGCAGCCCTGCGCCTGTGGAGCGGGCAGGCGGACGTGCCCGTGGACGTGATGCGCGAGGCCCTGCTGCAGCACCTCGACGGCCAGTGAACGGCAGCCCAGCAGCCCCCTTAGCCTCGAGCCAATTCCGGGCCCCCCATGGCTGAGATCCCCCCCTGGCAGCGCCTGCTGGCCCTGCTGGCCTATCTGCTGCCCTGGAGCGATGGCCTGCCCTTCGGCCGCTCCCTCACCAACCTGTTTCCGGCCCTGCAGTGGCTGAGCCTGCCGGCCCTGCCGCTGGTGCTGCTGCAACAGGCCGTGCCCTTCGGTGGGTTCCTGCTCTTCCTAGTGCTGTTCCTGGCCGTGGTACGCAACCAGCGGGTGCCCTACTTCGTGCGCTTCAACGTGCTGCAGGCGATCCTGCTGGACATCGTGCTGGTGGTGCTGTCGCTGGCCTTCAACATCGTGCTGGCCCCCCTGGGTGGCAACTTCGCCGTGCGCACCCTGGCCAACAGCGTGTTCCTGGGGGTGCTGCTGCTGGTGCTGTTTGCCGTGGTGCAGTGCGTGCGGGGCAAGGAAGCGGACATTCCCAGCCTCTCGGAGGCCGTGCGAATGCAGCTCTACTGAGGGGGCCGCCCCCCGCGCGATAAGGTGGTTAATCCGCCGCTGGTCGGGCAGGTCTCCCGCAGACCGGTTCCGCCAGCCACCGTCCACTTCGGCGCCCACGTCGGATCGCGAAAGCCATGTCGCAGCAGCCCTACTACGAAACGATGTACATCCTTCGTCCGGACATCCCGGAGGAAGAGGTGGAAACCCATGTCGCCAAGTACCGCGACCTGGTGACTGAAGCCGGCGCCGAGGTGCTCGACTGCCAGATGCGGGGCAAGCGCCGCCTGGCCTACCCCATCGCCAAGCACAAGGAAGGCATCTACGTGCAGCTGGTGCACAACGGTGACGGCCAGCAGGTGGCCAGCCTCGAGCGCGCCATGCGCCTCAGCGAGGACGTGATCCGTTACCTCACCGTCAAGCAGGACGGCCCTGTGCCCGCTCCCCGCAGCGGCCCCGTGCCCACCGCCACCAGCGACGCCGCTGCCCTGGAAACCGTCGAGGCCTGAGGCCAAGACGCCAACCTCAACCCCACCCACGCCAGATGCCAATGCGAGCCATTGGTCCTGGCGTTTTTTTGTGGCTTGGCGATGATGAACATCCCCGTTGCCGTCCAGCCCGTTGAGCCCTGAGGGTCCTGCTGAGCACCAGAGCCTGGAGGCCGCCCAGCGGGAACTGGCGGCCAGCCAACGCCAGCTGGCGGAGCTTCAGGCCCTGCTCGATGAGCTGCCGGAGATCTTCGAGCGCAAGTTTGAACAGCGGCTGCAGCCCTTCCTGGAGCGGCAGCGGCTGTTGGCCGAGGAGAACCTCGAGCTGCGCGACCGCCTTCAGAAGCAACTGCCCGCACCCCCTGCCGAAGCCTCCAGGGGCGGGCCGGCACTGCCGGCGGTGCAACCGCTCAACCGCCTCCAGGCGGCCACCCAGCGGTTGATGGGTTCCAACAACCGGGTGGCCTAACCCCCGGGAAACCCGAGGGAGTGCGGGCGATCAGCCGCGGCGTGCCGCCGCCCAGAGGCGGGTGGGCAGGCCCCACACGTAGATGAAGCCCTCGGCCGCCTTGTGGTCGAACTGGTCCTCGGAGCCGTAGGTGGCCATGTCGGGCACATACAGACTGTTGGTGGCACTGCTGCGGCCCACCACGGTGGCGTTGCCCTTGTGCAACTTCACCCGCACCGTGCCATTCACGGTCTGCTGGGTGCGGTCAATGAAGCCATCGAGAGATCGGAAGAGCACACGTCTGAACTCCAGT
>CALJTZ010000595.1 GCA_937975655.1 uncultured Synechococcus sp.
GACAACCGACGTGATGACTGCGGCCAATGGCCGCTGGCGGGACATCCTCGAGGTGTTGGCAGGGCTGCCTGCCGAGCAGCTCAGCAACCGCCACCAGCCCTGCCCCGCCTGCGGGGGGAGGGACCGGTACCGCTTTGACGACCGTGACGGCAACGGCTCCTGGTTCTGCAACCAGTGCGGCGGCAAGGACCACCTCGGCGGTGGTGGGACAGGGATAGACCTGCTGATGCGGGTGCGCCGCTGGAGCTTCCGCCAGGCCTGCGAGGAGGTGGAGCGCTATCTCGGTCTGGAGGCGCAAGGGAATGGCCGGCATCGGCCCCAGCCGGTGTCCAGCGGCAACGGCACTGGAGGCAAGGTCCCTGCGACCTCAGGACTTCCCGGCCACGTCAGCCGGCCCTGGCGTCAACCTGAGGTGCCGCCTGCTGACGCCGCGCCGCCAGAGCTGGAGCGGGGTGCGATCGCCCAGTGGTGCTACCGCGATGCCAGCGGCGCCCAGCTGTTCTGGATTCAGCGGCTCTGCTCCGCTCGCAGCGGCCGCAAGGGCTTTCTGCATCGGGTCTGGCTCGACGGCGGCTGGCACCGCCCCAGCCGCCGCGATCCCTTCTCCTGCGAATGGCCGGCGCCTCGGCCCCTCTATGGCCTGCCGGGGTTGACCCAACGGCCAGACGCCCAGGTGCTGGTGGTGGAGGGGGAGGGCACGGCAGATGCGGCTGCGGTGCTGTTTCCCGATCACGTGGTGATCAGCTGGGCCAACGGCACCAACGCGATCTCCAAGGCCGACTGGCAGCCCCTGGGCGGGCGGGCGGTGACGCTCTGGCCCGATGCCGACCCGCCGGGCCGCAAGGCCATGGCGCGGCTGGCCGCACTGTTGAGCGAGCAGGGCTGCCGCGTCGCGTTCGTGGATCCGCCGGCCGATCTCCCGCAGGGATGGGATCTGGCCGATGCCGACTGGAGCACAGCGGAAGCGGCCGAGCATCTGCAGCAGTGGCTGCAGCCCCTACCAGCAGCGGAAGCAGCCGCAGTGGAGGCATCAAACGCTGACGAGCAGGAGTCCGCTTCCGGTGAGCCCCCTGCTGGTGGCGGGGCGCCATTCAAGTGCCTCGGCTACGACGGCGAGGCCAGTTACTACCGCTCCGGCCGCACCGGGCAGGTGTTGCGGTTGAGCCGCTCGGCCCACACGGCCACCCACCTGGTGGCCCTGGCGCCCCTGGCCCACTGGGAGACCCTCTACCCCAGCCGCACCGGCGTGAACTGGTCGGCGGTGGCCAGTGACCTCTACGAACGCTCGATCGCCGCCGGACTGTTCACGCCCGATCGCATCCGCGGCCGCGGGGCCTGGTGGGATGACGGCCGGCCCCTGCTGCACCTGGGCGATCGGCTCGTCACCCCCGAGGGGGAGCACCTGATCACCACGCCCTTCCGCTCCCGCTACGTCTACCAGCGCATGCCGCGGCTCGATGGGCCGGGCGATGTGGAGCCGCTTTCAGTGAAGGAGGCGGCGGTGATCGTGAGCATCGCCAACCGCTTCCACTGGGATGTGCCGGCCTCCGGCACCCTGCTGGTGGGCTGGGTGGTGCTCGGGCCGATCTGCGGCTCGCTGCGCTGGCGGCCCCATGTGTGGCTCACCGGCGGGGCGGGCTCCGGCAAGAGCGCGATCCTTGAGCGCTACATCACCCCCCTGCTGGGCGACTTTGCCCTGCCGGTGAGTGGCTCGACCACAGAAGCCGCGGTGCGCCAGTCGATCTGCTCCGACGCCATGCCGGTGGTGTTTGACGAGGCCGAGAGCAATGAGCGGCCGGATCAGCAGCGGATGCAGGGGATCCTGTCGCTGGCGCGGGTGGCTAGCAGCGAGAGCGGGGCCGCCCTGCTCAAGGGCTCTCCGAGCGGTGAGGTGAGCCGCTACCGGGTGCGCTCGATGTTTCTGCTCAGCTCGATCGCCACCGCCCTCAAGCAGGGGGCCGACCGGAGTCGCTTTGCCCAGCTCACCCTGCGCAACCCTGCCGAGCTGCCGAAGGGCGAGCGGGAGCTGCACTGGGCCTCGCTCGATCGGGACCTGGACCGCCACATCTCCCATGAGCTGGGGCGCCGCCTGATCGCCCGCACCGTGGGCCTGATTCCGATGATCCGTCAGGCCGAGGGGGTGTTCACCCGCGCGGCGGCGCGCCACTTCGATTCCCAGCGCCTGGGCGATCAGTACGGCACCTTGATGGCCGGGGCCTGGTCGCTGCTCAGCGATGTCGTCCCCACCCAGGAGGAGGCCGAGCAGTGCATCGCCTGCCACGACTGGGAGAGCTACAGCCAGAGCACCGAGCTCAGCGATGAGCAGCGCTGCATCCAGACGATCCTCCAGCACCCGCTGCGGGTGGAGTGCGCCGATCGCAGCGTCACCCGCACGATCGGCGAGCTGGTGGAGCTCGCTGCCCACCAGGCCCACGACCTGGAGATCAGCGCGGAGTTGGCTGCTCAAGCCCTGGCCCGCCAGGGATTGCGGCTG
>CALJTZ010000596.1 GCA_937975655.1 uncultured Synechococcus sp.
CACCCACAACGTCCATCTCCGGGCGCAGTTGCTTTTGCAACGCACAGTACACAGCGCTATCCCGGAAAGCCTCTTCATCCTCCACACGGGCAGATGTGCCCATGCACTTCACAACCGTGGCGTTGCCACCAAGGCGATCAACTGCCTTTTGACACTGCTTCAGCAGGTGATTAATCGCCGGATGACTGTTTGAGCTCACCGCGATACGAAGCCCCTGGGCCGTCAGCTGCGCGATCAGCTCAGCAGTGACGGTTGTCTTGCCACTACCTGGAGGCCCTTGCAGTGAGAGGGCCACGCCATTAGCACTCGCAAGGTAGCCAGCTAGATCAGAGGCGGTGCTCGCGGGATCGCGTCGGGTGCGCGCATTGATCGGCTCCAGCTCCGGCATCCGCCGCCGCTCCAGGAGATGCACCATGGCTGCAGGAAGATCCGCACCCTCCAGCCATCTCTCAGCCTGGGCTGCTAGATGGGGTCTGAGGTGTTGGCTGATGTCTGGCGGGGACAAGACCAAATCGCTCTGCTCGGGAATCGAGACCGAAAGACCGGCCTTCAGGCGTTTTTGTTCCCTGGACTCAGGCAGCTTCAGGACCACTAATCCAGCCTCCTCATCAAGGTCCGCGTCAAGCGAAATTCCCGCTTCAGTGAGATAAAGCGACAAACCAGCTCCATCGTTCAACTTGAGGGGCTGATCTCGATCAAAGCTGTAGGTCAGAAGCCGCTGACGGCTGCGAGCCAGCTGTCTAGTTTCATCGCCTTCGAGCCTGGCTGCGACGATGACTTCGGGATCATCGAGCCGCTCTTCCGGGGGCAGCTCCAGGCGCGCGAAGAATTCCCACCACTCCACCTTGCGCTCCCGCACATGAAAGGGCAGCAGCTGGCTCAGCAGACGTTGGATGCGCAGGCTCAGGCCTCGAGGGCCAGCGGCTTCCTCTGCCTCGCCGAGGGCAAGCAAGCGGCTGTCCACCTCTCCTGGCTGGATGGGAGCGGGGGTGACGCGATGCTGTTCGGGCAGCTCTTCCAGCAGGGTCTGTGAAGAGCGCATCAATGACTCGATCACCTCTCGATTGGCCCTCGCGCGCGGCGATTCCTCGACCGCATCTTCGAGTGGAGCGCCATTTGCACTCGCATCGTCCATCTTGGATGCCGATGGAAACTCGAGCTGAAGCTTCCGATGTTGCTCAATCAGAAAGTCATGGAGGCGAGCTGTCGAAATGCAGTCGTCACGGTTGTAGAGCTCGATCGCTTGCAGGCGAGGACTGCCATGTGGCAGATCACCAGCGATGGAAGGCTCGCCTGAGCGCAGCCACTCGGCGTATTGCACCACAGAATCTGCAGCTGTCTCAACATCACCGTCTCGCGGAGGCTGATACAGGCGCTCCACCTTCTTGATCGAATAGCTCTCGGCTCCCAGGAGCAGGCCTCGGCGCACGATGGGGTACAGGTCAACTAACACTCCCTTGGCGCGCCACTGGTCCATCAATGGTTCGTGGATTTGATGCAAGGCCGCCAGATTCCCGAGGGCCGTTTTCTCGTAGCTGGCGTAGTGGTAGACGTGAAGGTTGGGATGCCGCAAGCGGCGTTGTTCTACCCACTGGACAAAGCTGTCGAAGGCCTGCTTTTCCTCCGCCATATTGTGCGCCCACCAGGGCATAAACTTCAAGTCACCTGCGGGATCGCGATAGCAGGCTCCAAAGAGATACTCGAGCTTCTTGCTCACGAGCCGGAGTTCTTTTTTAGAGAGCTTGAATTCACTTCAGACTACTGAGATACTATTGCTATGCACAAGCAAACATTGCTTTCTACTCTT
>CALJTZ010000597.1 GCA_937975655.1 uncultured Synechococcus sp.
CATCCGAAGTAAACAAGTGGAATTGCGGTGCTAAGTCCGCGCGCCCGGCAGCTTGTGTCTCGGCACGTAGCCGGTACTGCATGGCCAGGCACAACTCCACACCGCCCGCGCCAGGCGCCGCTCCCCCACCACCACGTCGAAGTAACAGGCGACGCCCTTCCACTCGCAGAAGCTGCGACCTGCCGCGGGTTGCAGCAGGTCGAGCTGCATCGCCTCGGGTGGCAGGTACACCGTGGGGGGATGGAAGGTTTCCAGCACCCTCAGGCTGTGGCGGGTGTCACACAGCTGTTGGCCCAGCGCCTTCACCACCACATGGTCGGCACAGGGCACCAGGGCAGGTGGACGCGGATAGTCGCAGACATGTTCCAGGGCAATGGGCCTCCCCCTCAGCCGGGGATGAAGCTGCGTAGCTTGCGGGCCTCCAGGCCAGCGCGGCGCTGCAACTCGGCATCGCTGAGCTCCTGCTCCGCCCGCACCTGGGCGGCGATCACGTCGGCCTCCTCCAGCACATACCCATGGCTGGCAGCCAGGGCCAACAACTCCTCAACCTCCACGGGCTGGCGCAACCGTTCCGCCAAATCCGGCGTGGAACGCGCGTGGGCCAGAAAGGCGTCGAGTTGGGCGAGCGACAATGGAGCTCTGATCTGCTGGATCTGTCCTAGCGGTTGGGGCCCAGGGATGCGGGCTCGCCAAGCAGGCCATGAGCCCGCAGACTTGAACCAGCAGATCCGCCGACCCATGGCATCCAGCCCCCAGACGCCTGAGCTGGCCAGGGCCCTGCCCAACTGGATGCGCTGGGGAGGGGCGGGCCTCACCGCCCTGGTGGCGGTGTTGTTTGTGGTGCTGCTGCTCCAGGTACGCGAGCAGAGCGAACGGCTGCAAACACTGCAGAACCGGCTGCAAACCCTGGAAAATGCCAACGACCTCGGCCGCACCAATGCCCTCGAGGAGCAGCTGCGCAGCACTGTGCAGCGGCTGCAGCGGCTCGAGACCCTGGACACCACCGTGCAGGGCCTGAGCCGGGAGCAGGAAGCCCTGCGGCAGCAGATCAGCAGTCGGCCCGAGCTGAGCCTGCCACCGGCGGAGACCGGGCTGCTGCCGGCACCCGCTCCCGCCAAACCCAAGTCTCCCCCCCAGCCCCTCAGTCCGGAATGAGTGGCACCGCCCCCACCGCCGCCCAGCGCCTGGCGGCGGTGCAGAGCCCCGTGATTCCCGTGATGGGGGCCTTGATCGCCCAGACCCCGGGCACCCTCTCCCTCGGCCAGGGGATGGTGGGCTGGGGCCCACCGGACACGGTGATCTCGGCCGCCCAGCAGGCCCTGCAGAGCGATCCCCAGATCCATCGCTATGGCCCGGTGGAGGGGCTGCCGCCCCTGCGGGCCGCCATCGCCAGCCACCTGCACCACCAGCACGGGCTCGACCTCGAGGCCAGCGCGGTGCTCGTGACCGCCGGCAGCAACATGGCCTTCAACGCCGTGGTGCAGGTGCTGTGCGATCCCGGCGATGAAGTGATTCTGCCGGTGCCCTACTACTTCAACCACGCAATGGCGATCCGCCTGGCGGGCGGGGTGCCAGTGGCGGTGGAGGCGGGGGTGATCCCGGATCCCGAGCGGCTGGCGGCCGCCATCACCCCGCGCAGCCGCGCCATCGTGACGGTGTCACCCAACAACCCAAGCGGGGCCGTGTTTCCCCGCGAGGTGCTGAGCGGGATCAACCAGCTCTGCGCCGAGCGCGGCCTGCTGCACATCAGCGACGAGGCCTATGCCCTGTTCAGCTACGGCAACGCCGAGCACTGGAGCCCCGGCAGTGCTCCCGGCAGCAGCGCCCACACCGTGACCCTCGGCTCGCTGTCCAAGAGCCACGGCATGGCGGGTTGGCGCCTGGGCTATGCCGCGGCCCCCAGAACGCTGATGGCGGAGCTGGCCAAGGTGCAGGACACGATCCTGATCTGTGCTCCCCAGCTCAGCCAGCACGCCGGCCTGGCCGCCCTGGAGGCCGGCAGTGGCTGGTGTCTGCAACGGATCGCCAGCCTGACGGAACGGCGGACCCAGGTGCTTCAGGCCCTAGAGCAACCCGAGGCACCCTGGCGGTTGATGGCCTCACCGGAGGGGGCCTTTTATGCCCTGCTGAACGTGAGCACGCCCCTCAGCAGCGACGATGCGATGGAGCGGCTGATCCGAGAGCACCGGGTGGCGCTGGTGAGCGGCAGCAGCTTCGGGTTGCGGGGCTGCTGCCTGCGGCTCAGCTACGGCATGCTCAGCGAGGCCCCCTTGCAGGAGGCCCTGGATCGGCTCACCCAGGGGCTGCTGGCCATTGCGCAGGCGTAAGGCTCAGCCCTCAATGCGAACCCAGTGGCCGAACAGCGCCTCCATCTGGCCGCGGGCCTGCTCGCGGGCCAGCCAGGCATTGATGTAACGGCGCAGGGCAAGGTCATCACCGGCAATCGCCCAGACCAACTCCCCGGCAAGGCGGTCTGCAAAGGGGGCGATCAAGCTGGTCCGCGGGTGCAGCACGGCCCAGGACGATCCAGCTTCCGCCGAAGTGAGCAACCCATCGAACCGGGCCTGGCCGGCGGCGGAAAAGAACTGGCGCTTGTCGGCCAGAGGCAACAGCTGCAGGCTGAGCTGGCCCGAGGGTCCCACCAGCTCGCTGCGGAGCTGATCCCGCAGGTCGCCCGTGAGCAGTTGCGGATCACTCACCGCCAGCACCAGGGGCCTGCCCAGGGGTTGGGCGCGCAGGTTCTGAACCAGGGCCACCTTCGCATCGGGCACCACCAGGGCCAGGTGCACCCGCTGGTAGCCCTGGCTTAACTGATGGCGCACCGCCCGCTGAGGGCTGGTCTGGATCCCGCCAACCGCCAGATCGATACGGCCGGAATCCAGCCAACTCTCGAGGGCCTCCAGGCCCGCCTCACGGACCTCGAGCCGTACCCCCAGGCTGCGCACAAGGCCTTCCACCAGATCGATGTCGTAGCCCACCAGCTCACCGCGGGCGTTGCGGTATGCCCAGGGCAAACCATCGGCCCGCACCCCCACCCGGAGCACGCCACGCTTGAGGATCGCCGCCAGGGACACAGGCTCAGGGATCAGCTGGCGGAGCGCAGCCGGTTGCGGGCGAGCGACGGAGGAGCGCAGACCCAGGAGTTTCTGGTCGTTGCGGTAGGTGCCCTGAAGGGAACGCGCCAGATAGGCCCGGGCCGCTGAGCCGAGGCCTGCCAGCAGGAGGGTGGAGGCCAACAGCATGCCCACGAGCCGCAGGGGCTTGAGCCGCAGCGCGTCCACCGCCCGCGCATAGAGCAGAACCGCAAGCACCACCAACCCCTCGAGAGCCAACACCTTCTCGAAGCGGTAGAGCCACTCACCATTGATGTACACGAGCTGAAGCAGGTCCATGGGCAAACCACGGGACTGCAACTCCTGGCGCATCACCGCCTTCAGACCCGACACCGAAGCGGGGATGGCCGTGAGCAACATCCGGGCTGTTTCGCCGGGCTGAAGCGGTTGGTCCACGTACCAGCCCGCAAACGGGATGAACCACAGGGACGCCACCTGCCCCAACGTGGGCAGGGCAAATCCGAGCGACACCAGGGGAGCGATTTCATCAACAGCCTCGGGATGACGGTGCTGGGGATCCAGGTCCACCGGCAACTCCTGGCGCAGGTTCGTGACCAATAGCGGCAGGGCAATCAACAGGTTCCCACTGCTGGCCGTGAGCGCCAGGGGGCCGCGCAGACAGCGCCACAGGGAAGCTGCCGACAGGGGAGTCAGCGCCAGCACCGCTCCAAGGCACAGCAGGCTCAGCAGCAGAAAGGCCACCAGCGAGAGCTGAAAAAAGCCCTGAATGCGCAGCAGCTGCGGCCAGTCAAGACGCGCCACATTGAGTGCTGTAAGGGCAAAGATGCCGTAGGGAATGACGCGCGCTACCAGCTTGTTGAGGCGCGCAAACAGCTGGCGCATCACCTCCAAAGGATCGAGCAACCGGCCCTTGTGATCGATGCCCTGGAGAAGCACCCCGAGCACGGAACTAAAGAGCACCACAGCAGGAAAATTATCGTCCGCCAAGCCACCAAAGATATTATCTGGCAGGTAAATGCCCAGCAGATCAACAGGTTCCGGTCGCTCGAATAAACCAGCATGGAAGAACTGCGATGTGACCAGTGGGGGTAGGAACTGGGGCAGCACGATCACCACCACACCGGCAGTGACCCACAGCGCCAGCAACAGCAGGAGTCCGGAACGGGCGAAGCTGCGCAGCATCCCCGGCTGCAATGCGCCGAAACCCACCACCAACTCACAGATCAAGAAGGGCATCACCACGATCTGGGACGCCTGCAGAAACACGCGGGCCAAGGGCCGGAGTGCGCCAGTGGCCCCAGGCCAGACCAAGCCAAAGGTCAGCCCCAGCGCCAGCATCACCAGGCACTGATTTCCGATCGAGCGCGGCCAGAGCCGAAACAACAAGGACGGCATACGGCTTGACAGGTGGATCAGGGGTGCTGGGATCACGTCATCTCGCAAGGTTGGCAGAACCCGGCAAAGCAAGCGAGGCCAACGCCACAAGACGGGTGACGGTCAGCAAAACCGCGCAGCCCTCAGCCCTTCACAGCATCGCCGCTGGCGCTGGGCAGGATGTAGCGCTGCAGCCCAATGAACAGCACCAGCACCGGCAGGATCGACACCACGGATCCCGCTGCCACCAGCCGCCAGTCGAGTGAGAAGCTGCTGGCCAACTGCTGCAGGCCCAGGGGCAGGGTGTAGAGCTTGGGGTCGTCGAGGATCACCAGAGGCCAGAGAAAATCACTCCAGGTGCCGATGAACACAAACATCGCCAGGGTGATGAGATCAGCCCGGGCGGCGGGAATCATCACGTTCCACCACTCCCCCACGGGGGTGCAGCCATCGATGCGGGCCGCTTCCTCCAGCTCCACCGGCACGCCGGCAAAACTCTGACGCAGCAGAAAGATGCCGAAGGCCGTGGCCGCCTGGGGCAGGATCAGGGCCCACAGGGTGTTGCGCAAGCCCAGCTGCACCATCAACAGGTAGAGCGGGATCATCACCACCTGGAAGGGAATCAGGATCGTGGCCACCACCAGGGCCAGCACCAACCCCCGGCCGGCGAAGCGCATCCTGGCCAGCGGATAAGCCGCCAGGGAGCAGAACAGCAGGTTGGCCAGTACCGCCAGCCCGCTCACGATGCTGCTGTTCACGATGTAACCCAGCATGGGGTTGTCGCGGAACAAGCGCCCGTAGGCCTCGAGGCTGGGCTGGCTGGGCAGCAAGGCCGGCGGCGTGGTGAAGATGTCCTCGGCGGGGCCCTTCAGCGAGGTGCTCACCAGCCAGAACAGGGGCACCAGCATGGCCAGGGCCACCAGCAACAACAGCACCAGCTGCAGGGCGCTGGCCGCAAGGCTGCGGGATTGCCCGCTGGTGGGTTCGCTCATAACGGCAGACTCTCGGACCGGTTCAGAGCCGGGGTCGGTCGGCGGGCGCCAAATCCCCCACCGGCAAGGGCCCCTTCTGGGGATGCAGGGGCGTGCGCTGGCTGCCGGCCACCAGGCGGTTGAGCGCATTCACGAAGGCCTGCGCCGCCGCCACCACGATGTCGGTGTCGGCGGCGTGGCCGGAATAGAGCACCCCATCGGCCCGTAGGCGGATGGTCACCTCGCCCATGGCATCAATGCCCTCGGTGACGCTCTTCACCGAGAACTCCACCAGCTCATTCGGCACCCGCGCCAGGTGGTTGAGGGCCTGACAGACCGCATCCACGGGCCCGGTACCGATGGCGGCCTCGGTGAGCTCCGCGCCATCACTGTTCACCAGGGTGACGGTGGCCGTGGGTTGCAGGTTGGTGCCCGTACTCACCTGCACCAGCTTGAGGCTGTAGGCGGCCTCATCCTGCTGTTGCACCTGCTCACTCACGATCGCTTCGAGGTCGCGGTCGGAGATCTCGCGCTTGCGATCCGCCAGCTCCTTGAACCGGGCGAAGGCATCGTCGAGGGCCTGGCGCTCGAGCGTGTAGCCCAGCTCCTCCAGACGAGCCCGAAAGGCACTGCGGCCGCTCAGCTTGCCCAGGGAAATCCGGTTGTCCGCCAGGCCGATGGTGCGGGCGTCGATGATCTCGTAGGTGAGGCGGTTCTTGAGCACGCCGTCCTGGTGAATCCCGCTCTCGTGGGCAAAGGCATTGGCCCCCACGATGGCCTTGTTGGGCTGCACCGCCATGCCGGTGAGATTGCTCACCAGCCGGGAGGTTTTGGTGATCTCCTCGGTGCGCACACCCGTGAGCGGCTCGCTGCTCTCGGCAGGACGGCCCAGGAAGGGATTGAAGTAGCTGCGGCGCACATAGAGGGCCATCACCAGCTCCTCGAGGGAGGCATTGCCAGCCCGTTCACCGATGCCGTTGATGGTGCACTCCAACTGGCGGGCACCGTTCTTCACCGCCTCCAGGAAGTTGGCCACCGCCAGGCCCAGGTCGTTGTGGCCATGCACCGAGATCACCGCTTGATCGATGTTCGGCACGTGGCGGTTGATGCCCTCGATCAGGGCCCCGAATTCAGCGGGGGTGGCGTACCCCACCGTGTCCGGGATGTTGATGGTGGTGGCCCCGGCGGCAATGGCCGCCTCGATCACCTTATACATGAACTCCGGATCGGAGCGGCCGGCGTCCTCGCAGGAGAACTCCACGTCGTCCACCAGGGAGCGGGCATAGGCCACCATCTCGCCGGCGATCTGGAGCACCTCGGCGCGGCTCTTGCGCAGCTTGTGCTCGAGGTGAATGTCGCTGGTGGCGATGAAGGTGTGGATCCGCTTGTGAACGGCGGGGGCCACGGCCTCGGCGCAGGCCTTGATGTCGCCCTGGGCCGCCCGAGCCAGACCGCAGATCACCGGACCATCGGCCGTGCCCACCGTGGCGGCGATGCGCTGGACGGCGTTGAAATCACCGGGACTCGCAAAGGGAAAGCCCGCCTCGATGATGTCCACTCCGA
>CALJTZ010000598.1 GCA_937975655.1 uncultured Synechococcus sp.
AGCTGGAACCAGCGGCAGTGGCAGCAGCAGCTGGCCGAGCTGGGCCAGGCGGCGCCCGCGTTCGTGCAGGACAACCACTCCAGTTCCAGCCGCGGGGTGTTGCGGGGGTTGCACTACCAGGTGCCGCCCCATCCCCAGGGCAAGTTGGTGCGCTGCGTGGTGGGGGAGATCTTTGATGTGGCGGTGGATCTGCGCCGCAGCTCGCCCAGCTTTGGCCAGTGGGTTGGAGCCCAGCTGAGCGCGGAGAATCACCAGCAGCTCTGGATCCCTGCCGGCTTTGCCCATGGCTTCCTCACCCTGAGTGAGCGGGCCGAGGTGCTCTACAAGACCACCGAGTTCTGGAGCAGGGAATGCGAGCGGGCGATTCGCTGGGATGATCCCAGCCTGGCGATTGCCTGGCCTGAACTGGCGTGCGGCGCTGGTCTGATGGCTCCGCTGCTCTCGCAGAAGGATGCAGCGGCACCCCTGCTGGCGGCGCTGGCTCCGGGGGATCTGTTTGCATGAAGGTGCTGGTGACCGGCGCTGCCGGCCAGTTGGGCCAGGCCTTAGTGGCGGCCCGCCCCGAGGGCGTGGAGCTGCTGGCCCTGGGGCGCCATCAGCTGGATCTGGCCGATGCGGCGGCCTGCCGGGCCGCGGTGGTGGAGCACCGGCCCGACTGGGTGATCAACGCCGCTGCCTACACGGCGGTGGATAAGGCCGAGGGCGAGGCGGCCCTGGCCGAGGCCGTGAACGCGGGTGCGCCTGCTGCCTTGGCCCAGGCCCTGGAGGTGAGTGGGGGCAGCTTGCTGCAGCTCAGCACCGACTTTGTGTTCAACGGTGCCCAGGGATCCCCCTATCGCCCGGAGCAGGCCGTGGCACCCCTGGGGGTGTATGGCGCCAGCAAGGCTGCCGGTGAGCGGCGGGTTCTGGAGCTGCTGGGTGGGGCTGGCCGCGGCATCGTGCTGCGCACCAGCTGGGCTTATGGACCGGTGGGCCGGAACTTCTGCCTCAGCTTGTTGCGGCTGCACCGGGATCGGGCGGCGGCCGGAGCGCCCCTGGGCGTGGTGGCCGATCAGGTGGGTTGTCCCACCAGCACCGCTGGCCTGGCGAGGGCCTGCTGGCGGGTGTTGAGCCCCGCTGCCCCGCTGCCGCCGATCCTGCACTGGAGTGATGCCGGGGCTGCCAGCTGGTACGACTTCGCTGTGGCCATCGGCGAGCTGGGGGTGGCGCAGGGCCTGCTCGAGCAGGCGGCTGCGGTGGTGCCACTCACCACGGCCGAGTACCCCACCCCCGCCCAGCGGCCCAGCTACTCGTTGCTGGATTGCAGTGGCACCCGGCAGCTCCTGGGCCTGCCCGCCCAGCACTGGCGGGCAGCCCTGGCCGATGTTCTGCAGGCCATCCAGGCGGGAGCGTTGGCTCGTGGTCCAGGCGTCTCCTGAA
>CALJTZ010000599.1 GCA_937975655.1 uncultured Synechococcus sp.
GGCGATTTCGCGCAGGGCGGTGGTTTTGCCCACGCCGGGCCGGCCCATCAGCAACAGCGACTCGCCGCTGTCCATCAGGTCGCGCACCATGGCCACGGTGCCAAACACGGCGCGGCCCACGCGGCAGGTGAGGCCCACCACATCGCCGGTGCGATTGCGGATGGCGCTGATGCGGTGCAGGGTGCGCTCGATGCCGGCACGGTTGTCGCCGCCGAAGGCCCCCAGGTTCTGCACCACCGCGGCCAGGTCGGCCCGCTCCACCACAGCCTCCCCCAGCGCCACGGCTCTGCCGGGGTAGCGGGCCTCGGGCACCCGGCCCAGATCCAGCACCACCTCCAGCAGCTGTTCGCGGGCCTCGGCGGGAGCGAGGGCCTGGCCCACCGCAGCGGGCAGCACCTCCAGGAGCCGGTCGAGGTCGTCGGTGATCCGCTGGGGCGTGATTGCTGCTGGCGAAGCCGACACGGGCGATGGGGTTTCTTGAACTGGCGTTCTAGCCATCAACGGCGTTGCCAGGGCGTGATCAGCTCCTGGGCGAGGGTCAGCGCCTCCTGCCAGAGCAGTGGCTGCTCCCGTAGGGGTGCTCCGTTGCTGTCGGCCTGCATCAGCAGCGGCTGCAGCAGGCTGCGGGCCATGCCTCCGAAGGCCACGCCGGCCGCCCCGCTGTTCGCTGGCAGGCGCTGCAGTGTGCTGGCGTTGGTCCCCCCCGCCAGTTGCAGGGGGCCGGGCGGTGCCCAGGGGCGCAGGGCCGCCAGCAGGCCCACCGCCGCTCGAGCCGTGCCGGCGCCCACATCGCCGCTCATGGGCCGCCCATCGAGCTGCCAGAGGGGGCGGAAACCGGCGCCGCGCACCAGGGCAAAGCGTTGCCACAGCTCTGCCGCCAGCTGGCGGGCGCTCAGCTGGTCGTTGCTGTCGCCAGCCGCCTTGGCTATGGCGCCCCGTTCCAGGCCGCAGCTCACCGCCAGTCGTCGCAGGGCGACGCCGCTGGCCTGCACCTGGGCGAGTCGCTCGGCAAAGGCCTCCAGGCGGCCCGGCTGGGTGTGGATCTCAAGGGCATCGGGCTGCAGTTCGGTCAGCAGGGGCGGCACCTCCGCTGCCGTGAGCAGGTGCTGTTGCTCGTGAATCAGCCCCAGGGGGCAGGCGGGCAGGCAGCGGCCGCAGCCATAGCAGCGCTCCTCGAGCACGCCTCCCGTGGCGCCGATGGCCAGGGCCGGGCAGGCCCGTTGGCAGGGCCGGGGGCACTCCGGCGGGCATTGGCTTGGATCGAACCGGGCCTTGCGGAAGTGGGGGTCGTCGCCATCGCTGAGGCTCACCATCAACCAGGGGAGTTGGGCTCCCCTGACTTCAGCCCAGGCCATGCCGCGCCGCGCCGCGGCCACCACGGCCCGGTCGGCGGCCACGTCAATGCAGTGAACTCCAGCCAGCGCGTAGATGGCGCACAGGTCCTCGATGGCGCCGAGGTCCTGGTTACTGGCGCCGCAGATCAACTTGACCCAGCGGCCCTCGGCCAGGGCCTGCTCAGCCAACAAGCTGCTGGAGCGGCTGCCAGCGCAGGGCGCGGGCTCCACCCATTTCCACCACGATCTTCAGCCGCGGCTCCCGCCGGGTGAGATCCACCAGGGCACTCAGCTCGGCATTGGAGAGCACCTGACCCTCCAGCAACCACAACAGCACCGGGGCGCTGCCTTCAAACAGGTGCCCCAGCTGCGGCATGGCCATCTGCACCTCGCCCACAGCGGCCCCGCGGCCCACGCTCTGGTGGCCGAGGTGGGGGGGGCGCACACCGTGCAATTGGAGCAAGAAGGCCTCCGGATCACCCAGGCCCCGGGCTGAGGTCATCTGAGCTCGGTAGCCTGCAGCCCGGAGTCGGCGCAGCAATCGCGTCTCGGCACCGCCCTCCAGGGGAGCAAACAGCGCTAGGGCGCCTGCCCGCTCGAGCTCCTGGCGAAAACCGCGGCCGGTGAGCAGCAGGGGCATGCGGACTGGAAAGCGCTCCCGCAAGTCTGGCAGTTGACTCCGGCATTAGGGGGTGAGGCGTTGCGGTACCATGGCCGCTTGTGCATCTGCAACTGTGCCCGTCCGCTAGCCGGGCCTCCAGCGCAATGCACCAGGTCGCCAGTGGTGGCGACCTCCCCCGGCCAGTGCGGTCTCCCTTCTTTTGAAAGGAATCACCGCCGGGAAACTGCTCCGCGCACCCCTTAAAAGGTCCGGTCGAGCAAGTCCCAGCCCGCTGCTTCGCCGCTGCTAGCCCAACCGAATCGTCTTCCTGGTGCCGGGTCCAACCGACCTGCCCCACGGCATCGATCCGGTCCCGACTGCGCAACGCGATTCAGCCACACCACCCCTGTTGTGGGTGGTGGTCCTGCTGGCGTTTCTCCCCTCCTTATGTCCATCGGCATTCTTGGGAAGAAACTGGGCATGTCCCAGTTCTTCGACGACGAAGGCAGATCCATCCCGGTCACCGTGATCGAGGCGGGTCCCTGCCGTATCACCCAACTCAAAACCGACAGCACCGACGGTTACACCGCGGTTCAGCTGGGCTTTGGCGAGATTCGCGAGAAGCTCGTCAACAAACCGGCCAAGGGTCACCTGGCCAAGTCCGGCAGCGAGCCCCTGCGCCACCTGAAGGAATACCGCGTCGACAGCGTCGACGGTCTGGAACTTGGCAGCGATGTCACCGTGGCTGCCTTTGAGGCGGGCCAGAAGGTCGATGTGAGCGGCGACACCATCGGTCGTGGTTTCGCTGGTCTTCAGAAGCGCCACGGCTTCAGCCGCGGCCCCATGACCCACGGTTCGAAGAACCACCGCGAGCCCGGTTCGATCGGCGCCGGTACCACCCCCGGTCGCGTCTATCCCGGTAAGCGCATGGCTGGCCGTTACGGCGGCAAGCAGATCACCACTCGTGGTCTCGTGATCCTGAAAGTGGATGCCGAGCGCAACCTGCTGGTGGTGAAAGGCTCGGTGCCCGGCAAGCCCGGCGCCCTGCTGAACATCCTCCCCGCCAAGCGGGTGGGCTTCAAAGCCGCGAATTGAGGAGGTAGGACATGGCTAACTGTGTTGTTCGCGATTGGCAGGGGAAGGAAGCCGGTACGGCTGCCCTCGACCTGAAGGTCGCCAAGGAAAGTTCCGCTAACGACCTGGTGCATCGCGCCGTGGTGCGTCAGCTCGCCCACGCCCGCCAGGGCACGGCCAGCACCCTCACCCGCGCCGAAGTGGCGGGTGGTGGTCGCAAGCCCTACAAGCAGAAAGGCACCGGCCGCGCCCGTCAGGGCTCGATCCGTGCGCCCCACTTCTCGGGCGGCGGTGTCGCTCTCGGTCCGAAGCCGCGTAAATACGGTCAGAAGACTCCGAAGAAGATGGTCAAGATCGCGCTGCAGTCTGCGCTGTCGGATCGTGCGAACGAGGGCAAGGTCATCGTCATCGATTCCTGGAACTTCGCCACCCCGAAGACTGCCGATGGCATTGCTGCCCTGCAGGCTCTCGGTGTGTCGGGTCGAGTGTTGATCGTCGTGCGACGTGACGAGATCAATGCCATTCGCAGCTTCCGCAACATTCCGAACGT
>CALJTZ010000600.1 GCA_937975655.1 uncultured Synechococcus sp.
AGCCGGTGCATTTCTGGATCACGGTGTTGGTGGCTTTCGAGCTGGGCTATCTCACACCGCCCGTGGCCATCAACCAGTTGCTGGCGCGCCAGGCGCTGGGTGATCCAGCCCGGCAGCGCCGCGCGCGCCACCGGCTCGACGCGCACCGCCAGCCCGGCCGCCTCCAGCAGCCGAGACAGTTCCTCGGACTTGTCGATCGACCGAATGCCACCGTCATTCTGCTGGAAGGTGGACACGCGCTTGCTCTTCATCTGATCGGGCAGGCCCAGGTTCGTCTGGATGGTGTTCCGACCGTTGGGCTTCACCAGAAAGGGCGTGTCCGCCGGATAGAGCCCAGCGTTGTCCTGCCAGACAACGCTGGACGCCCTCAACTGACTGAAGGCTCCCCCGACCGCCAGGCCCAGCTCCGGCAGCAAGCGGCCCTGCACCGCCGCCAGCAGCCCCTGGCGCTCCCGCACGGCCGCCACCTGCTCGGCCAGATCGGGATCGTTGCGCACCGCCAGGGCCAGGGCCTGGGGCAGCGAGAGCAGCACCCGACGCTGGATGGTGAGGGCAGACGCCTGGTTCGGCAACGCCAGGGCTGATGGCGCTGGCAGATCAAGGGCCTGCAGCTCTGCCGCGCTCAACGGGGACGGAGGGGCAGCAGGGTTCGCGTCCGGGACCGTTTGATCCAACTGCTGCACGTCGCGGGCAAAACCCTCGAGGCTGCGCAGCAGCACCGGCGAAGGCGGCCGCTGCTGGGCCAAAACCGATGGCCCCATGGCCAAAGCCGATGGCCCCATGGCCATGGGCGAGAGCGCCAGGAGGTTCAGCAGCCAGCATTGGCGGCGCAAACGACGGCCCATCAGGATCTGCGGTCCGGGCGGGGGGGCTGGGCCAGGCCGAGGCTGGTGCGAGCGAGGCAGCCGATCGAGAAGCAGATCATGCCGCTACCGAACAGCGACCAGTGCACCTGGGCACCCCCCTGCTGGAGCTTGGTCACCACCAACAGCACCACCCCAGCCGCAATCCAAGGCAAGGTCACCAGCAGGCGCAGCTGACTGCGGGTCATCGCTTGCGCTGGGCCAGGCCCCAGGAGGTTTTACAGACACAGCCGATCGAGAAGCAGATGGCGGCGCTGCCGATCAATCCCCAGCCATGGCCATGGTTACTGAAATCTGCATCAATCAAGAGGCGCAGGGCCAACACAAAGGTGATCGCAGCCACAAGCCAGGGCCCATAGACCCAGCCCACAAAAAAACCATCCACCACCCAACGCATGGAACGCCGCGGCCTGGGCCGCAGCGACGTCAACCCTGCTTCAGCCATGTAGCCGCATCACAGGCGTGGTAAGTGAGGATCAGATCGGCGCCGGCCCGCTTGAAGCAGAGCAGGGTCTCGAGCACAACGGCACGCTCGTCGATCCAGCCCTTCTCGGAGGCCGCCTTCACCATGGCGTATTCGCCACTCACGTTGTAAGCGGCAATCGGCAGCTCGCTCTCCTCGCGCAGGCGATGAATGATGTCGAGATAGGCCAGGCCGGGCTTCACCATCATGATGTCGGCGCCTTCCTGCTCGTCCAGCTGGGCCTCGGTGATGGCCTCGCGGGCATTGGCCGGATCCATCTGGTAGGTGCTCTTGTCTTTGGGGATCGGCTTGCCAGCTGCGGCACGGGGCGCCGAATCCAGGGCTTCGCGGAAGGGCCCGTAGTAGGCGGAGGCGTATTTGGCCGTGTAGCTGATGATGCCCACGTGCTCGAAGCCCTCCTCATCGAGAGCTTCACGAATGGCGCCAACACGGCCATCCATCATGTCGCTGGGGCCAATCAGGTCGGCGCCGGCGCGGGCCTGGACAACGGCCTGCTTGCAGAGGATGGCCACGGTCTCATCGTTGAGCACCACACCCTCACCACTCACGATGCCGTCATGGCCATCGCAGGAATAGGGATCCAGGGCCACATCGGTCATGATCGCCATGCCGGGGTGCACCTGCTTGAGCCGGCGAATGGCACGGGGGATCAGGCCACCCTCGTTGAAGCACTCGGCTCCATCCTCGGTTTTGAGGCCATCGCTCACCTTGGGGAACAGCACCACACAACGGATGCCCAGGTCCCAGGCGCGACCCACCTCCTGCACCAGGCCCTCCAGGCTCCAGCGCTGACAGCCGGGCATGGCACCGATGGGCTCGTTCGTGGCCCCTTCGTGCACGAACAGTGGATAGATGAAATCGGCGGCGCTGAGGTGGGTCTCACGCACCATGGCCCGCAGGGCAGGCGTACGACGCAGCCGGCGGGGGCGGTAGCTGAGCTCCATGCAGGGCCAAAATCTCTGGGGGATCCTAGAGAGCTGGGCGCCACGAGCTCAGACGAACCAACCCAGAACGGCCACCACCAGGAAACCGATCACAGCGCTCACCTGGCAGATGCGATCCAGGCGATTGACGCGGCGCGCAACCTCCGCCAATGACTCCTCAGAGGCCCGGGCGTGGGCGTTTGTCCCTACCAGAAACAAGAGGAAGAGCCCCAGGCAGACCAAATAGGAATAGGCATAGATCTCTTCGAGATAGGTGAGATAAGGGACAGGCGGGAAGCCACCCTTGTAGCTATCAGCAGAAAGACAAGTGTCAGCAAAGCCATAGACGGGATGGCCAGCCTCACGTCACCCAGCGCCCTCTCAATGGAGGGTGTCAATATCACAATAACAATAAACAGTGGCAGCAACCACTCAAAGAAAGGCGATTGACGCCTGAACATTCTAATTAAATGTGGCCACCGCCTGGTGAACAGAGCTGTCATGAACCAGAGCTCCCGAAGGTGATGGCCTTCAGAGGCTCGCGTCCTGCAGCCAGGTGGAGCGTGGATCAGAACTGCGCGCAGCGCGCAATTGTTCAAGCAGCTGGCGTTCCTGCTCGCTGTAACTGGCAGGCTGCTTCAGAGTGAGGCTCAAGAGCAGATCGCCACGCCCCCCGGCACGGGGCCAACCCTTGCCCTTCAGCCGCAAACTGCGACCCACCGGCATGGCGGGGGGCACCGTCACCGTGGCTTCACCATCAGGGGTGGCCACCCGCACCTCACCGCCCAGGGCGAGCTCATCGAGGCTGAGGGGCAAATCGGCCTTGAGCTGATCCCCCTCGAGGGTCCAGATCGGGTGCTCCTGCACCTGCAGGTTGAGGTAGAGGTCGCCGCGACGACCGGTGCCGGGCTGCAGGTTGCCCTTCCCCTTGAGACGCAGACGGCTGCCAGGCTTCACACCTGCGGGGATCCGCACCTGCACCCGCTCGTCATTCACAGCCAGGGTGCGCTCGCAGCCCCGGAAGGCCTCGGCAAAGC
>CALJTZ010000601.1 GCA_937975655.1 uncultured Synechococcus sp.
TAGTACAAGGTGACTGGAGTTCAGACGTGTGCTCTTCCGATCTCGCGCAGGCCTTTTCATGGTGCGGGGCGGCGTCAAGGATCGGAGCCATGCCCGCGGCTTGCTGACGGTGGTGCCGCATGACGCGGCACATCAGTGGATCGTCGCGGGTCCTTGACCCCGCCCCACCTGAAGGTCAGGTCCTGCGCTGTGCCCGCCGTGGCCCTCCCTCACGCCCACACCGCCCGTCGGCTTCAGTTCTCAGCCAGCAGCGATGGCTTGCTGCTCTGGCTTTCAGAAGAGTGCTGGGCCCGGGGGCTAATCCATCTCGCGGAGCTCCTGGATGATCTGCTCACCGAGCGGCAGGCGGAGCAGCCTGAGCCAGCTCAAGATCCAGAGCTGGAGGCACTGCTGCCGTTCTGAGGCGGGGGCTGCGGCCCCAATGTGGCGTCAGACCGGCTGCAGCACCGGGGTGATCGGCAGGAGGGTCAGGGTCGTGCTGGTGCCTGCGATCTGGGAGTAGTGCTCCAGGGTCATGCCGACCGGCTGGCCCCGCTCATCGAAGTCTCGGCATTGGTGCTGGTTCTGCGGAGCACCAGGTGGCTGCCTTTCTGGCGCACCTCCTCAAAGCCCAGCCTCTTCAGCGCTGCCAACACCTCGGCGGCAGGGAGGCGCGGGAGCTTAGGCAACGCTCACCTCAAAGGTGGTGAGCAGCCGCGGGACCGGCACCGGCTGTGGACACTCCTCCAGGAAAAGCTCTGTGGCCTCCCGCAGGTTGGCGAGCGCTTCTTCCACCGTGTCGCCTTGGCTCACGGTGCCCACTTCCGGGCACTCGGCCACGTACACCTCCTCCTCTCGGTGAAGGATCGCCGTGAGTCGTTGGGCCGTGGCAGTGCTCATCGGCGTTGAGCTGTGTCCTCCCAGTCTGGGGCTTCTGCACAAGACCAGCCAGCAGCCAGGCAGTCAGGGGAGGGGATCGCCACCAGGGCCGGTGCACACCCACCGCATCCCTCGGCCAGTCCTCACGCCGCGTCAAGGGATCAAGCCATGCGCCCCCAAGGGGGTGTCCTTGCCGTGGCACTGCGGCCGGCCGGTGGAGGTGGGGTTCTTCGCCGTCCCGCCGATGGCTTTCCCCGCTTCCTCCCTCAGCCGTTCAGCTCTTCGTGCCCGTGATGCCCTGGTGTTGGAGCACCTCCCGCTTGCCGATGCCATCGCCTCAGCCACCGCCCGGCGCCTGTTCCCGCTGGTGGAGCGGGAGGATCTGATCCAGGTGGCCCGAGAAGCCCTGGTCCGCTCCGCTCCTCGCCTCCGTACCGGCGAGCCGCCAGCTCCCTATCTGCGGCGCTGCATCACCGGGGCCTTGCAGCATCACCTGCGCGATCGGGTGCGGCTGGTGCGCATTCCCCATCGGCTGCATGAGCAGGGGCAGTGCCCGCTGGGTCACTTCAGCCTTGATGCCAGCGCTGCTGGCGAGCCCTGCCTGCTCGATCAGCTGGCATCCCCTGATCCCGAGCTGCCGGCCGGCGGGATAGAGCAGCAGCTGGCGCTGGAGCAGCTGGTCGAGCAGCTCCCGGCGCGGCAGGCCACAGCGTTGCGGCTCACCCTCCTGGAGGGCCTCTCGCTGCGGGCCGCCGCCGCCCAGCTGCAGATCAGCCCCATGGCGGTGCAGCGCGCCAAGAAGAAAGCCATTGCCGCCCTGCGCCTGCAGCTGGTGGATGGGGGCTGAGGCCCCATCCGCCTACCGCGAGGCCGGTGATGGCGGAGCAACGCCTGGAGGACTGGCGGTTATTTGCTGGCGGTTTTGCCCGTGCCTTTGGGCAGCAGGTTGCCGCAGGCACTCACCAGCTGGCCCGAGGCCGCCAGCGCGGGGCGCTTCACCTGGATGGCTTCCAGCGCATCAATGATCGAGAGCGCAAAGTTCAGCCCCTCGCCTGCCGAGCGCTTGAACGTCACGATGCCGACGACTTCACCATTGGCATTGAGTAGCGGGCCGCCGCTGTTACCTGGATTCACTGCCGCATCGGTCTGAATCAACGTGGTGCCCTCAGGAACCACGGAGCGGAATTCCCCTTCCGCCCGCCGCACACTGCTGACGATGCCACGGGTCACGGTGTTGGCCAGCCCCCTGGGATTGCCCAACGCAAAGACCTCTTCCCCCGGCTTGGGATAGGAGGCGTAGCAAAGCGGCAAGGGGGCCTTGATCCGCGCCCTGGCAGGACGAAGGATGGCCAGATCCTTTTCCCGATCACGGAAGATCACTTCGGCGGCGGTCTCCGTGCCATCGGCGTAGCTGACATCAACCTCCTTGCGGGACTGCACCACATGCCGGTTGGTAAAGATCAGGCCGGTGGACTCGGCAACAAACCCTGTGCCGCTCCCCCCTCCCGATTTGATGCCAACAACCTTGTCGAGCGAGGCCGCGACGATCTTTTGAAAGCCATCAGCCGGCGCCACCAACGGGGTGGCCAGCGAGAAGGGCGGCACCGGATCTTTGGCTGAGGCCACGGCATAAAGGCGCTTGAGCGCCTGCACCGTCTTCTTGCCGATGGGAAGCACTTTGCCGCTCTCGCCAAGCTTGATGCTCAGCGATGGATCTCCAGAAGCTTCCGAGAGCTGCTTGATGAACGCAGAAGGCAGGGAGAAAGCACCTTCATCGCCATAGATCCTGTACTGCTGATCCGCCAGGCCAATAATGATTGGGCTGGGCAATCCACGTGAATCCCGAACCCTGCCAAAAGGACAGGCCAGAAGACCACATCCTGTCTTGATGTAAAGGATGCCCTGCAGGGTGTCGACACTCCACTTGGTGAATGCACCGGTTTCCGTGGAATCACCATTGTTCACCCAATCGCGATCAAACACCGCATAGTCAACGGTGCCATCAAAACCCGACTTCAGCTTGACGATCGTCGAGAGGGGAACTTTGGAGCCAGGCGTTTTCCAGTCTTGATCCGTGGAGATCTCGGCGGTAAATGGAGGATCGGCAATGAGCTGCTGCGCGGGCACCGCCCAGGGAGCAGAAGCCAAAAGCGCAATTGACAGCGACAAGAACAGCGGCCGTGGCTTCATGCGCTCTATAGATCAGGGCGCAACTCTAAAACCCGCTCTAGACGCTCATCGAGTGAATTGATGCAGCCAGCGCATAGTTTTGGGCAACCGATCGCAAGAGTTCAAGCCAGCACAGCCGCTCAGGAATCTCAGCAAGGCTCTATGACTTGCCGACTGGAGCTTCCCGTCACGCACTCTCCAGCACCAGCGTGGAGAGCGGCCACCAGCCGCTGCCCCCCTCGTCGTACGCCAGCTCCAGCATCGGATCCTCATGGCTTCCGCTGGAGTCCAGCGCCAACACCGTGGCACCGGTCTCTGGGCTGATCTGGTCACGCCAGCAGCGCGAGCCAATCGCTGGCAGGGCAGTCGTGGTGTCAGGCATGGGTCAGGGGCTCACCATCACCCGGTTGCCAGAGCCGCTGTTGCTCACCGCCGCGAACTGACGGAGCTGCGGCGACCAACACAGCGACCTCCAGCCGGTATCCGCCGGGGAGCTGCGCACGGTCCAGCTGAGGCCATCGGCACTGGTCATGATCCGGTTGCCGGTGCCGCTGCTGGCCACAGCCACCAGCACCTCCCGCTCGGGTGCCCAGCAGAGGGAGGTCCAGGCGTTGTCGGCCGCCGAATTGCGAGTGGTCCAGGTGATCCCATCCGCAGAGGTCATTACCCGGTTGCCCTTGCCACTGCTGCTCACCGCCACCAACAAACCCAGCTGCGTCGCCCAGCACAGCGCCATCCAGCTCACGTCGGCTGGGGTGCTGCGTAGGGTCCAGCTGCGGCCGTCTCGGGAGGTCATCACCCGCTGTCCGGCGCCGGTGCTGCTCACCGCCACCAGGAGCCCCAATTGCGGCGCCCAGCAGATCGCGCGCCACTCCTGATCCGCGGCAGCCGGGCCGGCTGTCCAGGTGAGGCCATCGCTGCTGGTCATTACCCGGTTGCCCGTGCCACTGCTGGCTACGGCCACGAGCAGGCCCAGCTCGGGTGCCCAGCAGATCGAGGTCCAGGCGTTGTCGGCCGGTGTCTGGCGCAGGGTCCAGCTGCGGCCATCCGGTGATGTCATCACCCGCTGGCCTGTGCCGCTGTCACTGACGGCCACGAACAGCCCCAACTCGCGGGCCCAGCAGAGCGCCACCCAGTTCTGGTCGGGGGCCGATTGGGTGCTCCAGCGGATGCCATCGCTGGAGGTCAAGGTATGAGCGAAGGTGGGATCCACCGAACCGTCGCCATTCAACCGGGCGAGACCATAGTAGGGCCCGCTGCTGGATTGGGCAATAAAGTCGCCGCAGATGATTATTTGACTATTTTGATCTCCGGGATTCAGCAGGACCCAGTTGTTTATATACCCACCCCCGAAGGCCC
>CALJTZ010000602.1 GCA_937975655.1 uncultured Synechococcus sp.
ACAGCGGCTGGATTGGCCTGGCTGGCCCTCGCGAAGACCGAGGAAGTGGTGGTTGCCCCGGGCAAGTTGCAACCCATTGGCGACGTGAAGACGATCCAGGTTCCCGTTGGTGGTGTCTTGGAAACAATGCTTGTGAAGGACGGTCAGCGGGTCAAGAAAGGGCAGGTGCTGTTGCGTCTTGATAATGAGGCCACGATTGATCGCCAGGCTAGTATCCGTAAGACGATCGCCGCTAAGCAGGAACAGCTGCGTTTGAAGCAGGTGGAGCTGAGTCGCTACCTGTCCTACAACGAAACTGAGCAGCAAGTGCTGAGCCAGAATCTACAGCTGGAACAAGAGATCCTTGATCGGCTGGAGTCTTTGAAAAAGGAGGGGGCTTCCGCCGAGTTGCAATACTTGCAGCAGCGCAACAAAGTGCGTGAAGTTCAAGGGGATTTGTCGAAGGTGAGGGTTGATCGTCTTCGGCAAACGGCTGTGATTGAGCAGGCGGTTGAGCAGTTGCGAGGTGAGCTTGCTGATCTTCAGAGCAACTTGACGGAGCTAAGGGTGAATATCCGCTATCAGGACATCCGTTCTCCAGTTGATGGCGTGGTTTTCGATCTCAAGCCCACGGGGCCTGGCTTTGTGGCCCAGGGCAGTGAACCGGTGATGAAAATCGTTCCCTTTGATGCTTTGCAGGCCAAGGTGGAAATACAAAGCAGTGATATTGGATTCGTCAAGGTTGGCAAGCCTGTCGATATCAGTATTGATTCTTTTCCAGCTAATGATTTTGGTGTTGTGCAAGGAACCCTCAAGAGCATCGGGTCTGACGCTTTGCCTCCGGATGAGCGCAACCAGACGTATCGCTTCCCTGCAACCGTTTCGCTCAACTCGCAGCAGTTCAAGTTGAAGTCTGGCAAAATCCTCCCCTTGCAGGTGGGCATGTCGCTCACGGCGAACGTGAAGTTGCGCCAAGTGACCTACCTACAGCTGCTCCTGGGCGAATTCAAGGACAAGACCGATTCCTTGAAGCAGATCTGACCTGATTCAGGCCCCAATGGCCTGCTGGCTGCCGCTCAGGGCCTCCTGGGGGGAGGAGGGCAACCGTTGCTGGGCCGCGGCGATCAGGCCACGGAAGAGGGGATGGGGTTTGCCAGGCCGCGACAGGAATTCGGGGTGGTACTGGCAGGCGGTGAAGAAGGGGTGGCCCTTGAGCTCGATCAGTTCCACCAGGCGGCCGTCCGGTGAGGTGCCACTGATCTCGTAGCCCGATTCCAGGAACAAGTTGCGGTAGGCGTTGTTGAACTCGTAGCGGTGGCGGTGGCGCTCGTACACCACTTCCTCGCCGTAGAGGCTGTGGGCCATGGTGCCTGGGGCCAGTCGGCAGGGGTACACCCCCAGGCGCATGGTGCCGCCCAGATCCACCACGTCCTGCTGTTCGGGCAGCAGGTGGATCACCGGATGGGGGGTGTCGGGATCGAGTTCAGCGCTGGTGGCACCGGTGAGGCCCGCCTGGTTGCGCGCCCACTCGATCACGGCCGTCTGCATGCCCAGGCACAGGCCCAGGAAGGGCACCCGTTGCTCGCGGGCCCAGCGGATGGCGGCCACCTTGCCATCCACGCCGCGGTTGCCGAAGCCGCCGGGCACCACCACCGCATCCATGCCCTTGAGCAGGGACTCCGCCCCCTGCTCCTCGATCTGCTCGGCGCAGATCCAGTGCAGGTCGAGGGAGGCATCACGGTCGATGCAGGCATGGCGCAGGGCCTCCACCACCGACAGGTAGGCATCATTGAGCTGCACGTATTTGCCCACCAGCGCCACCTTCACGGCCGGGCCGGGATTGCGCAGTTTGGTCACCAGCTCCTGCCAGCGGGCCATGTCGCTGTCGTGGTCGGCCAGGCGCAGCACATCGAGCACTTCGCGGCACAGCCCTTCCCGTTCCATGGCGAGGGGCACGGCGTAGATGCTGTCGGCATCGAGGGCCTGGATCACGGCCCTGGTGGGAACGCCGCAGAACCCGCCGATCTTGCCCTTGAGTTCTTCGTTGATCTCCCGGTCGCTGCGGCACACCAGCACGTCCGGCTGGATGCCGATCGAGCGCAGCTCCTTCACGGAGTGCTGGGTGGGCTTGGTTTTCAGTTCGCCCGACGTGCCGATGTAGGGCAGCAGGGTCACGTGCACGTAGGCCAGATCGTGGCGGCCCACATCGCCCCGGAACTCCCGAATGGCCTCCAGAAAGGGCAGGGATTCGATATCGCCCACGGTGCCGCCGATCTCGGTGATCACCACATCGGCGTTGCTGTTGGCCGCCACCCGCTTGATGCGCTCACGGATTTCGCCGGTGATGTGGGGGATCACCTGCACGGTGCCGCCGTTGTAGTCGCCACGGCGTTCCTTGTTGATCACCGACTGGTAGATCGAGCCGGTGGTCACGCTGTTGAGGCGCGACATGGCCGTGTCGGTGAAGCGCTCGTAGTGGCCTAGGTCGAGGTCGGTCTCAGCGCCGTCCTCGGTGACGAACACCTCGCCGTGCTGGTACGGGCTCATGGTGCCCGGGTCCACGTTGAGGTAGGGGTCGAGCTTGAGGATCGAGACGCTGTAACCCCGGCTTTTCAGCAGGCGCCCCAGGCTGGCGGCCACGATCCCCTTGCCGATGCTGGACACCACGCCACCGGTCACGAAGACGAATTTGGCCATGGCACCTCGGGCGACCCTTCAATTTACCGGGCGTCTTCCGGGGCCTGCTCGAGCCCGGTGAGGGGCTCAGCCCTCCAGCAGGCTGCGCAGCATCCAGGCGGTCTTCTCGTGGATCTGCAGCCGCTGGGTGAGGAGATCGGCGGTGGGCTGGTCGTTGGCTTCGTTCACCAGGTGGAACAGGTTGCGGGCTGTGCGGGCCACCGCCTCATGGCCCATCACCAGCTCATGGACCATCTCCAGGGCACTGGGGACGCCCTGGGCTTCGGGGATGGAGGCCAGGCGAGCAAAACTGCCGCCACCGAAGGGTGCCGGACAGCCCAGGGCCCGGATCCGTTCGGCAATCTCGTCGAGGGCGGTCCACAGCTCCGTGTACTGATCCATGAACATCAGGTGGAGGGTGTTGAACATCGGCCCGGTCACGTTCCAGTGGAAGCCGTGGGTTTTGCCGTAGAGCACGTAGCTGTCGGCGAGCAGGCGCCCAAGGCCCTCGGCGATCTCGGTGCGTTGCTCCGCGGGAATGCCGATGTCGAGGGGCGGCGCGGTGGGGCCGGTGGAGGCGAAAGCCATGGGCTTAGGCGGAGTGAATCCGCAGTGGGGGTGCCCTCGTTCTAGCGGTGGTGTTCCGCTCGGACAGCTGTGGGTTTCAGTTCTTCTGATCGGTATCGAGGCTGTGCAGGTAGTCGTGCACCTTGCAGCGGCGCTGGGGCTGCCGCAGCTTGAGCAGGGCCCGTGACTCGATCTGGCGCACCCGTTCCCGGGACAGATGCAGGCCCTCGCCGATCTGGGCCAGGGTCTGGGGCGTGTCGTCTTCGAGGCCGTAGCGCAGCCGGATCACCGCCGCCTCGCGGCTGCTCAGCTCTTCCAGTAGGGCCTCCAGGTCGGCGTGGAGCTCGTCGCGGCTCAGCTGCTGTTCGGGCGTGGCGTGGCCGTCCTCCAGCAGGTCTCCCAGGTCGGTGTCCTGCTCGCGGCCCACCTTGGTGTCGAGCGACACGGAGCGCGGCACCCGCAACAGGGTGAGTCGCACCACGTCTTCGCTCAGGCCCAGTTCCCTGGCCAGGTCGGCCACGGAGGCGATCCGGCCCTGCTCAGAGGCGATCTGGCGCTGGGCTTTCTTGATGCGGTTCAGCTTCTCGGTGACATGCACCGGCAGCCGGATTGTGCGGCTCTGGGTGGCGATGGCCCGGGTGATGCCCTGGCGGATCCACCAGTAGGCATAGGTGCTGAAGCGAAAGCCCCGGGTGGGGTCGTACTTCTCTACGGCCCGTTCCAGGCCCAGGGTTCCCTCCTGCACCAGATCCAGCAGTTCCATGCCCCGCTGCTGATACTTCTTGGCCACGGCCACCACCAGCCGCAGGTTCGCCTGGATCATGCGATCGCGGGCCCGGCGGCCCTGGTGCAGGGCCTGCTTCAGCTCGGCCACGCTGATGCCGATCCGCTCGGCCCAGGCGTCCTGTCCGGTGCGCAGGGCCGTGCGCAGGTCGGGAACCGTGAGCTCAACCCGCTCGGCCCACTGCTGCACCCTGGGCCAGTGGCCCAGGTGTGAGGCCAGCCGCTGGCGCTCTTCCTCGAGGCCGATCAGCTGGGCCAGCCCGGGGGTATCGGCACCCAGGGCCTGGCGTTCCCGCAGCAGCCGTTCCCGGCGCTGCACTAGCCGGGCCAGGGTCAGCTCCTCCTCATGGCTGAGCAGGTCCACCCGGCCGATGTCCTGCAGGTAGAGCCGCACCAGATCGGTGCTGTGGGTGCCTTTGGGCATGGGCGGCACCAACGGTGGAACGCCCCCACCATCCGCACAGTGCTGCGCGGGGTGGCGAAACCCTGGGTTTCTGTTCGGGTTCAGCTCTCCTGTCGCGCTTCAGCTGTCCTCGTCGTCCACCCAGGTGCTGGCCACATGCAGCTCGTCGAGCTGCTTGGCCGCCACGCCGCCGGGGGCGCCGGTCATCAGGCAGCGGGCCTGCTGGGTCTTGGGGAAGGCGATGGTGTCGCGGATCGATTCTTCACCGGCCAGCAGCATCACGATCCGGTCCACGCCGAAGGCCAGGCCGCCGTGGGGTGGGGCACCCATATCGAGGGCTTCCATCAGGAAGCCGAACTGTTGGTTGGCCTCCTCCAGGGGCAGGCCGATGGTCTGCAGCACCTGGCGCTGTAGGGCCGAATCGTGGATGCGCAGGGAGCCGCCGCCCAGTTCCAGGCCGTTGAGCACCAGGTCGTAGGCCTGGGCGCGCGCCGTGGGCAGCGTGGTGGCCCAGGCGGCGGGATCGGTCCCTAGGTCGTCGGTGTTGGGGGCGCAGAAGGGGTGGTGCAGGGCTTCAAGACGGTTCTCGCCCGCGTTGAATTCGAACATCGGGAAATCCACCACCCAGAGGAAGTTCCAGCTGGTGTTCTCGCGGTCGGGCTGCACCAGGCCCAGCTCGCGGGCCAGGAACTGGCGCACCCGATCGAGGGCCTTGTTCACCGTGGCGGTGTCGCCGGCACCGAACAGCAGCAGGGTGCCGGGTTCAGCGCCGGTGCGGGCCAGCAGTTCGGCTTTTTTCTCTTCAGACAGGTTGTCCTTGATGGCGCCGATCGTGTCGATCTCGCCGCCCTCGCGCACGCGGATGAAAGCCAGGCCGCCTGCGCCAGCCGCCTGTGCCTCGCTGAACACATCGCCGCCGGGCTTGATGCGCACGTTGCTGATGGCGTCGTTGCCCCCGGGCACGGCGATGCACTTCACCGAGCCGCCGGCGGCCACCGCACCGCTGAACACCTTGAAGCCCATGTCGGCCACGATGTCTGAGGCGTCGGTGAGCTCCAGGCCGTAGCGGGTGTCAGGCCGGTCGGTGCCGTAGCGCTCCATGGCTTCATGCCAGGTGAGCCGCGGGAAGGGGCGTGGCAGCTCCACGCCTTTCACGGCTTTCCAGATGCTGGTGATCAGGGCCTCGTTGAGCTCCAGGATCTGCTCTTGGTCCATGAAGCTCATCTCGATGTCCAGCTGGGTGAATTCCGGCTGGCGATCGGCCCGCAGATCTTCGTCGCGGAAGCAGCGGGCTACCTGGTAGTAGCGCTCGATCCCGCCCACCATCAGCAGTTGCTTGAACAGCTGGGGCGACTGGGGCAGGGCGAACCACTCGCCGCCGCACACCCGGCTGGGCACCAGATAGTCGCGGGCGCCCTCGGGGGTGGAGCGGGTGAGCACCGGGGTCTCCACCTCGATGAAGCCCTGGTCTTCCAGAAAGCGGCGGGCCGCCTGGATGGTCTGGGCCCTGAGGCGCAGGTTGCCGTTCATGCGCTCGCGGCGCAGATCCAGGTAGCGGTGGCGCAGCCGCAGCTCTTCGCGAGTGTTCTCCTCGTCGTGCACCGACACGGGGAAGGGCAGGTTGCCCTTCACGGCATTCAGCACGGTGATGGCGCTGGCCAGCACCTCGATGCGGCCGGTGGCCAGCTTGTCGTTGATGGCATCGAGATACCACTTGTTGGCCAGGAAGGCGTTGACGGCAGGGAAGCGAGTGGCAACGGCGGTGCCCAGATCGATCTTGTGCAGGGCGTAGGCCAGCACGGACACGCTGATCCCCACCACGGAAACAGCCACGGAGGCACCGGCCAGGGGCAGAAACTCGCCCCAGCTGAAGTGTTGGGCTATGTGGGCGGCCTCCTCGGGGTTCAGCAGCCGGGCAAAGCGGCTGTTCCATGGGGTTCCCAGCAGGCCGATCAGCACGGAGGGCACCGCCAGCACGGCCAGGGGCATGGCCATCTGCCAGCCGGATTCGTGGGGGTGGTCGGCGTGGCTGTGGCCATGGTCGTCGCCATGGTCCTCGGCGGCACCCTTGCCCGCGGCCGCCATCAACTGGGCCTGCACGGTTTTGTCGGTGCCGCGGAAACTGCCCTCAAAGGTGAGGAAGTACAGCCGGAACATGTAGAAGGCGGTCATGCCGGCGGTGATGAAGCCCGCCGCCCAGAGCAGGGGGAAGCTGCCGAAGGCCTGGCCGAGGATCTCGTCCTTGCTCCAGAAGCCCGCCAGGGGCGGGATGCCACTGATGGCCAGGCAGCCGATGAAGAAGGTGGTGCTGGTGATCGGCATGTACTTGCGCAGGCCGCCCATCAGGCGCATGTCCTGGGCCAGCACCGGCTCGTGGCCCACCACGTCCTCCATGGCGTGGATCACCGAGCCTGAGCAGAGGAACAGCATCGCCTTGAAGAAGGCATGGGTCACCAGGTGGAACATGCCAGCCACCGGGGCGCCGCAGCCCATCGCCAGCATCATGTAACCCAGTTGGGACACGGTGCTGTAGGCCAGGCCCTTCTTGAGGTCCATCTGGGTGAGGGCGATGGAGGCCCCCAGGAAAAGGGTGATGGTTCCCACCACGGCAATCACCAGCTGCACCTGCGGGAAGGGCACATACACCGGTTGCAACCGGGCCACCAGGAACACGCCCGCGGCCACCATCGTGGCGGCGTGGATCAGGGCGGAGATGGGCGTGGGGCCCTCCATGGCATCGGGCAGCCACACGTGGAGCGGGAACTGGGCCGATTTGGCCATGGGGCCCATGAACACCAGCAGGCACAGCAGGATGGCCGCAGCGTTGGAGAGGCTTCCGCCGGCTACGGCTTCCTGCAGCCGGCTGCCGATCTCCTCAAAGCCGAAGCTGCCCGTGGCCCAGAACAGGCCCAGGATCCCCAGCAGCAGGCCGAAGTCGCCCACGCGGTTCACCACAAAGGCCTTCTGGGCCGCATTGGCGGCGCCGTCGCGGTCGTACCAGAACCCCACGAGCAGGTAGGAGCACATGCCCACCAGCTCCCAGAACACGTAGATCTCGAGCAGGTTCGGACTGATGATCAGCCCCAGCATCGAGCTGCTGAACAGGGCGAGATAGGTGAAGAAGCGCACATAGCCCTTGTCGTGGGCCATGTAGCCATCGGAATACACCATCACCAGCACGGCGATGGTTGTGACCAGCGCCAGCATCACGGCCCCGAGGGCATCCACGCGGAAGCCCATTTGGAGATTGAAGGTGCCGGCGCTGGCCCAGTTGAACAGCACTTCGGTGGTGCCGGCTCCAGCCAGCTGCTGCGCCAGCACGGCGTAGCTCAAGACCGCGGCGGCGCCCACGCAGCTGATCAGCAGCAGGGCCACCGGCTTGCGCAGGCGGTTGATGGTGCGGTTGAAGCTGATCAGCCCCAGGCCCACCAGGCACGCCCCCGCCAAGGGCAGCACCGGAATCAGCCAGGCGAGTTCGGCGGGCGAGGGCATCCGGCGCTGGGGCAGTCGGGTTGAGTGTAGGCAGAGCCCAACGGGGCTCCAACGGTGTGTGATCAGCTGTGGATCAGCCCAGCCAGTGGGCCAGGCCCGTGCGGGCAAAGGCGGTGGCCCCGGCGCCGATGAAGCGGTGGGCCCACCAGAACACCCCCACGGCAATGGCAATGCCCAGTTGTGCCGGCCGCAGGAATTCGCTCAACACCAGGGTCTGGCGTCCATCCAGCACGGCTTGGAAAGGCAGTACTGAGGTGCTCGCCCGCAGCTCCTCAAAGGCGGCTCCGAAGCGATGGGCGAGGCGCCGGTCGCCGTTCCACACCGCAAACAGGTGGTGGGCAACGAGGCCGATGCAGGTGGCCACCATGAAGCTGCTGCCGATCCAGAGCAGGTGGGTGGCGCACCAGAGGATCTGGCCCACGGCCTGGGGGTGGCGGCTGATGCGGATGATCCCCGTGGCGTAAAGCCGCACCTGGGGTTTCAGCACCGCCGGGATCTCCAGCAGGTTGTAGGTGGCTGGATAGAGAAACAGGAAGCTGATGGCCGTGCCGGTCCACACCACCGGCACGATCCAAGGCTGGTCCTGCAGGTTCCAGAGCCGGATGCCGTCGTAGCGATGGGCCAGGAAGTAGCCGATCACAACCACGGCCGAGGGGATGCTCACGGCGGCGAATAGCAGCCGCCAGGCCCGTTCGCCGATGCGCTCCGCCCCCCAGGCGCGCAGGGAGGCGCCACCGCTGTGGATCACGGCGAAGGCCAGCAGCAGGCTGAGCATCACCCAGCTGCTGTGGTGAGGGTCTGGAACGGGCATGCCAGGGCGCGGGGAGCTCGATTGTGGCGAAACGGCCTCCGCCCCGAGGTTTCGCCTGCGGGTTCCCCCTACAGTTCAGGGCCCCAGCCGGCGAGCGCCCTCGGGAATCCCCATGGCCGATCTGCCGTTCACCCTCGACCAGCTGCGCATCCTGCGGGCCATCGCCAGTGAAGGCAGCTTCAAGAAAGCTGCCGACAGCCTGTATGTGACGCAGCCGGCGGTGAGCCTGCAGATCCAGAACCTGGAGAAGCAGCTGGATGTGTCCCTGTTCGACCGTGGCGGGCGCAAGGCCCAGCTCACGGAGGCCGGACACCTGCTGCTCAGCTACTGCGATCGGATCCTGAGCCAGTGCCAGGAGGCTTGCCGCGCCCTCGACGATCTGCACAACCTCCGGGGCGGCTCCCTGATCGTGGGTGCCAGCCAGACCACCGGCACCTACCTGATGCCGCGCATGATCGGCCTGTTCCGGCAGAAGTATCCGGATGTGGCCGTGCAGCTGCAGGTGCATAGCACCCGCCGCACGGGCTGGAGCGTGGCCAATGGCCAGATCGATCTGGCGATCATCGGTGGCGAGCTGCCCGGCGAGCTCAATGAGCTACTCCAGGTAGTGCCCTACGCCAGTGATGAACTGGCCCTGGTGTTGCCCACCAAGCACCCGCTCGCCCGCTTGCCTGAACTCAGCAAGGACGACCTCTACCGCCTGGGCTTCGTGTGCCTGGATGCCCAGTCCACCACCCGCAAGATGGTGGACCAACTGCTGGCCCGCTCCGGCCTGGATGTGGCCCGGCTCAAGATTGAGATGGAGCTCAACTCCTTCGAGGCGATCAAAAACGCCGTGCAGAGCGGCCTGGGGGCGGCGTTCCTGCCGGTGGTGTCGATCGAGCGGGAGCTCGCGGCCGGCAGCTTGCATCGCCCCGCCCTCGCCGATCTCTCGGTGCGGCGGCAGCTCAAGTTGATCACCCATCCGGCGCGCTACTGCTCCCGGGCGGCCGATGCCTTCCGGCGGGAGGTGCTGCCGGTGTTTGCCAGTCCGGACAGCCCCCTGCGCCGGCCCCTGCAGCAGGCCGCGGCGGCCAGCGCGGATGAGCCAGCGGCCACGGCCTGAACGGGCTGGGCTCAGAAGGTGTCCGCTTCTGGCGTGATGCCCACCGTGTCGTCCGCAACCCCCTTGGTGACGAACTTGTTCTCGGTGATGTCGGTCTGGTAGACGCAGCGCACGATCGGTTTGTCCTTCACCGAGCCGATGTAGGCGAAGGTGTTCATGCGCTGCTTGCACTGGCGCATCTGCTCCGCCGTCACGGCCCCCTCTTTCTGCAGCACGCTCCAGTTTTCCCGGCGGATCACACAGCCGGGCTTGAGGGAGGGCTGGGTCACGAAGCTGGAGCTGGGGTTCATCGTGGTGTACAGCTCGATGTCCATCACGAAGGCGCTGGCCCCCCACTGGCGGCAGAACTCCGGATCAGGCACAGCCATGTCCAGCTGCTGAGAACTGGCGATGTTGCCCTGGTTGCCCTGGGTGGTGCTGGAGATGCCGGTCCCGATGCCGATGCCCACCACCATCACGCCCGCCAACACGGCGATCGTGGCCACATTGAACTGAAAGCTGCCACCACCCGGACCGCCACCCTGGTTTCCGCCCGGGCCACCCCCCTGCCCGCCATTGCGGGATGGCGGGCGCCGGGCGCCTCGCTCCTCCCGGTAGCCATAGGCCTCATCGGCGTAGCTGCGGTAGTCGTCGGGTGGGTTGCTGCGGCCGTAGCGGGAGCGGGTCATGCAGCCTCTGGACTCTGGGGTAGGCCCATCGAGTAGTTGAGCACCCGCGCGTCTGGGTTGTAGCGCAGCTCGCCGGCCTGGAGCAGCTGGCGGATGGTGCCCTCAAGCTCAGAGCCGATGCGGCGCAGGTTGTAGTCGCTGAGGTCGGCGCCGGCGTGGGCTGCCACCAGGTCGCGGAACTGCTGTTGCACCTTCTCGAGGGCGGCCTGATCCCAGAGGAATTCGTTGTCGGGGTCGATGTCCAGGGTGAGCTGGCTGGGATCGGCCAGCAGCTGCCCGTTCTCCACCCGCGCCGTGAATAGGCGGATGTGGCGAGTGGTGGCTTTGATCAGGGTGTCGGCCATGGAGGGAGCGCCCGGGGACTGCGGCGGCGATCCCATCGGCCGGCGCTCGCCAACTTTAAGAAGGCGGTGGCGGGAGCGGGCCTCTTAAGGTTGCATCCTGATTCGGGGTTGTTCATGCGCGTCGCCATCGCCGGTGCTGGCCTGGCCGGTCTTGCCTGTGCCAAGTACCTCTGCGACGCCGGCCACACCCCGGTGGTGGTGGAGGCCCGCGACGTGCTCGGCGGCAAGGTGGCCGCCTGGCAGGACGAGGACGGGGACTGGTACGAAACCGGCCTCCATATCTTTTTCGGCGCCTACCGCAACATGCGCCAGCTCTTCAAGGAGCTGGATATCGAAGATCGTCTGCAGTGGAAATCCCACTCGATGATCTTCAACCAGAAGGAAACCCCCGGCACCTACAGCCGTTTCGAGTTCCCGGATATCCCCGCTCCGTTCAATGGCGTTGCTGCCATTCTCGGCAACAACGACATGCTCACCTGGCCGGAGAAGATCTCCTTTGGGCTGGGGCTGGTGCCGGCCATGCTTCGCGGTCAGCAGTATGTGGAGGAGTGCGATCAATATTCCTGGACGGAGTGGCTGCGCATCCACAACATCCCGGAACGGGTGAATGATGAAGTGTTCATCGCCATGGCCAAGGCGCTGAACTTCATTGACCCGGAGGAAATCTCCAGTACGGTGGTGCTCACGGCCTTGAATCGCTTCCTGCAGGAGAGCGATGGCTCCAAGATGGCCTTCCTCGATGGCAACCCCCCCGAGCGCCTGTGCCAGCCGATCGTGGATTACGTCACCGCCCGGGGTGGGGAAGTGCATCTCGATTCCCCGCTGCGGGAGATTGAACTGGATGCCGATGGCAGGGTGAGCGGATTTCGCATCGGTGGCATCAAGGGCAAGGAGGGCTACACCCTCAAGGCCGATGCCTACGTGAGCGCCATGCCCGTGGATCCCTTCAAGCTGCTGATCCCCGAGCCCTGGAAGGGCATGCCTTACTTCCAAAAGCTGGACGGCCTCAACGGTGTGCCCGTGATCAACATCCACCTGTGGTTCGATCGCAAGCTCACCGAGATCGATCACCTGCTGTTCAGTCGTAGTCCCCTGCTCAGCGTGTACGCCGACATGAGCAACACCTGCCGTGAATATGAGGATCCTGAGCGCTCCATGCTGGAGTTGGTGTTTGCCCCCGCCAAGGATTGGATTGGCCGCAGCGATGAGGACATCGTGGCCGCCACTATGGAGGAGCTCAAGCGTCTGTTCCCGATGCATTTCACCGGCGACAACCAGGCGAAGCTGCGCAAATCGATCGTGGTGAAGACGCCGCTCTCGGTGTATAAAACGGTGCCTGGCTGTCAGCAGCTCCGTCCCGACCAGAACAGTCCGATTCCTAACTTTTTCCTCGCCGGTTGCTACACCATGCAGCGGTATCTCGCCTCCATGGAGGGTGCTGTGTTGAGCGGGAAGCTGTGTGCGGAGGCTGTGGCTTCCTCGCCTGTGGCGACCACCCCGACTCCTGTGGCGGCCTGAGGCCTGTGATTGCCACTGCCCCTGCCAGTTCCGTGATCCCCAGCCTGGAGGCGGCCTATGAGGCCTGCCGTCAGGAGACGGCGGAGTGGGCGAAGACGTTCTATCTCGGAACCTTGTTGATGCCCCCGGCCAAGCGCCGGGCCGTGTGGGCCATCTACGTGTGGTGCCGCCGCACCGACGAGCTGATGGATAGCCCTGAAGCCCTGACGCGTCCAGTGGAGGAGCTGGCGGACCGCTTGGATCGGTGGGAGCAGCGCACCCGCGAGCTGTTCAGGGGCGAGGTGCGAGACGGCCTTGATCGCGTGATGGTGGACACGTTGCAGCGTTACCCCCAGCCGATGCAGCCCTATCTGGACATGATTGAGGGCATGCGCATGGACCTCACCCAGACCCGATACGCCAACTTCGAGGATCTCAAGCTCTATTGCTACCGGGTGGCTGGCACCGTTGGGCTGATGACCCAGGAGGTGATGGGGCTCGATCCTGCCTACACCTCAGCTCCTTGGAGCGATCGGCCTGATACCTCCGAGGCGGCGGTGGCCCTAGGCATTGCCAACCAGCTCACCAATATCCTGCGGGATGTGGGCGAAGATCGAGGTCGTGGTCGGATCTACCTTCCCCAGGACGATCTTGCCCGGTTTGGCTATTCCGAGGCTGATCTGATGGCGGGCACCTTGAACGACAGTTGGCGTGAATTGATGCGCTTTCAGGTGGAACGCGCCCGGGACTGGTTCGCCCGTTCAGAGGCAGGCGTTCGTTGGCTTGCCTCCGATGCCCGGTGGCCTGTGTGGGCATCGCTGCGCCTCTATCGCGGAATCCTGGATGTGATTGAGGAACTCGATTACGACGTGTTCAATCACCGTGCCTATGTGCCCAAGTCGGGGAAGTTGCTCGATCTGCCCTTGTCGTTTGTGATCGCTCAGGCCCGTTAGGGGTTCGGCCCCGGACCCGCATCCCAACCCAGTTCCAGCCAGCGCAGCAGGATGGGATTGACGCGGGCGGGATCTTCGTCGTGGGGGCAGTGGCCCACCCCGCTGAGGACCTGCAGGTCCTGAATGCACTCGAAGCTTCGCTGCCAGCGCTGGGCTTCCTGGAGTGGTTCCCAGGGGTCGGCCTCGCCCCAGATCATCCGTACGGGAATGGTCATCGCCGCCAGGAGCTGGGGGGCGAGCCAATCATCGAAGAGATTCACGAAGCCGCGGAAGCTCTCCGCCGCCCCGGGATCGCGGCTCGGTCGTAGCAGCAGTTCCACCAGATCGTCGTCGACGTTCTGTCCACTGGGATAGGCACGGAGCAGCACGCGGCGCACCACAGCGGGTCGTGCCAGCAACCGGAACAGGCTGCCCACCAGCCAGCGTTGCCGCACCAGCGTCATCAAGGCTGGTCGTCCAGCCCGCGCCAGGGGTGGTTGCTCAGCCAGGCGCTTGAGGTCGAGCTCCCGCTGGGCGCAGTCGAGCAGGATCACCTGCTTGGGCGGCTGCCCCTGTTGCGTCAGCAGGCGTGCGGCATTGAGGGCCACAACACCGCCGATGGAGTTGCCAATCAATTGAAGGTCGCAACCGCCGAGCACCTCCCGGCAGAAATCCACGACCAGCTGGGCCCAGAGATCAAAGCAGTAGCGCACTCCCCCTGGCACGAGCGGTTCACCGGCCAGGCAGGAGCGGGGCTTGCTGCTGGCACCAAAGCCCAGCAGGTCGATGGCATAGGTGGGGATGGAGCGTCCCAGGGCCGGCAGGGTATGGCGCCAATGGCCCTTGGACGCCCCAAATCCATGGATACAAAGAACGGCCCTCCTGGGGAGAGGGCCGTTGGGGTGATCAGGGTTGAAGACGCTGTAACGGATGGTGTGGCCCTGCCAGCACCAGCTCAGCTCTTGCAAGCCTGCAGAAGAGTCCATCACTTGGACATGGTTCAGACCGCAGCCTTCTGGTTGTCGAGCAGGCCCTTGAGCTTGGCCAGTTCACCGGCCCAGCGGGGATCGGGAGCGCCTTCTTCCACGCTGTCGCTGTGCACCACCTTGTTCACGGCCTTGCGGGCCACGGGCACGCTGCCGGGAGCTCCACCGGGGCGGCGATCATTGCCGCGGCGCTCATCACGGCGCTCGGAGCGCTCGATGCGCAGGTTGTTGCCGCCGAAGTCGCGGCCATTCAGCTGCTCGATCACGGCATCGGCAACCTTCTCGTCGTCCACGTTGGCGAAGCCGAAACCACGGCCCGCACCGGTGTCACGGTCTTGGACGGCCTTGAAGCGGATGCCTTCACCCACGGAGGCGAACAGCGCATCGAGTTCCTTGGCATCGAAGCTCTGCGGCAGGTTGCCGACGTACAGACGAACGCTCATGGGATCAGGGGAGAGGGAAGGGGGAAGAGTTCTGGCTGGTCGGGGTCACTGACTGACGCGGCGTGCCGAAATCCCGACTTCCGTGTTCGACGTGTTGTGTGGACGCGGACGCCTTGAGATTGGGAGGCGATCCCGTCGATTCAGTGCTGCAGATGAATCCGGTGTGGAGAATGCAGCGGTGCCCTAACTGGCGCGAATCAGGTCGTTGGTAACGCCTTTGCTGGTGAAGTTAATCACGGCGTGGCGCCTTTTCGCTACTGCCCTGGGTGGATGTGAGCCACACCCGCGCCTGCTCCAACGCCTGCTCGCGATTGTGGATCCGCCCGAAGGCCTGCTCCAGCATCAGGTGATCCAGCAGTGCACCGAGCTGCGGAGAGGGGCGCAGGCCCAGCTCCCGCTGCAGGCTGCCGCCATCCAGGGCGGCGCGGGGATGGAACAGGGGATCGCTGGGGTCGCGCCAGCGCGTTAGCCAGGGCTGGGCCTGCTCCGGCGGCCAGCTCAGTACCAGGGCGGGCAGATCGGCCTCCAGCTGCCGGTGTAATTGCAGTCGATCGGCTTCTGGCAGCGCTGCGGCCGCCGCTGCAGGAGCTGTGGGACCCAGCCGCCGTTGCCACAGGTGCAGGCGCTCCACCCGCTGCTGCCACTTGCGGCTGCTGCGCAGGGCCTGCAGGGCCCGGGCATCCAGCACAGCCGCCAGTCGGGCCAAGGGCAGGGCCTCCAGGGTTCCCTCGGCGCTGAGGCCCGCGGCCCGGGCCCTGGCGGGGGTGAGGACCTCCAGGGCGTTCGGGTTTGCCTGGCTGGTGCCGGGGGGCGCCCAGGGTTGCAGCAGGCCACAGCGGAGGGTCTGCTGCAGTCCGCGCTGGCCTTGCGGTGCGCCGGCCAGTTTCTCCAGTTCTGCCAGCACCCGCTCCCCGGCCACCGTGGCGATTCGGCGATGGTGCTGTTGGATCCAGTCCCAGGTGCGGGCCTCGAGCTCAAATCCCAGTTCGCTGGCCAGCCGCAACCCCCGTAACAGCCGCAAGGGGTCGTCGAGCAGATTCGCCTCGCTCACCGCCACCAGCGCCCGGGCCCGCAGGTGGCCCAGGCCTCCCGTGGGGTCCACCAGGGCGGCGTTGGGCTCGAGGGGGAGCGCGATGGCGTTCACGGTGTAATCCCGCCGGCGCAGATCCGCCTCCAGGCTTGGGCCCTCCTGGCGGGCCAGGTCCACACTCCAGCCGCGGATCGCCAGGCGCGCGATCGACCGCTCGGCATCCAGTACCACGGTGCTGCCGCCATGGCGGCGGCTCAGCTGCCGGCAGAGGGCCAGGGCATCCGCGGGCACCACCAGATCGAGATCGGGCTTGCTGCCCAGCCGATCCAGCAGGGCATCCCGCACGGCCCCTCCCACCAGGGCGGTGCCAGCGGGGAAGGCCTCCCGGGGAATGGGCCATCCCTCGGCCGCCAGGCGCTGCCAGGCCAGGCCCGCATCAGCCGCAGCATCGCCGCTGGCGCCGGCAGGGGTCACAATGGCGCCATCCGCACCGGCTCCGGGCATGTGCATCTGCGTGGACTGCCGCTGGGTCGACCAGTGCCAGGCCTACCACGCGGTGGAACGGCAGCATGGCGTGCCCCACCTGACGCCGCAGCCCTCCTTCGTGCCTGACGCCCCCAGGATTCATGTGCAGGTGATGACGCTGCCCCACCACCAGGTGGGGGTGGAGTGGGATGTGCGCGACTGCGCCAGCTTTGAGGCGGAGCCGGGCCGCTGGCAGCGCCTGCGGCCCGGCCTTGCGGTGCCCACATGAGTGGCCCGTCGTTGCTGCTGGCGCTGCACAGCTCCAGTGAAACTTTCGCCCTTGCCGTTCAGGCCCAGGCGGGCGACAACCCGGCCCAGGTGGCCAGTTTTCCCCTGGGGCGCCGGCTCTCCAACGATCTGCTCACCTGCGTGGAGGAGCTGTTGCCGGCGGACCAGTGGTGCCGGATCGGCCGCCTGGTGGTGGCCACCGGTCCGGGAGGGTTCACTGGCACCCGTCTCACCGTGGTGTTCGCCCGCACCCTGGCCCAACAGTTGGCCATCCCCCTGCATGGCTACAGCAGTTTTCTGCTGATGGCCCATCGCTTGGTGGCTCCCGGCCAGGCGATGGCAGAGGTG
>CALJTZ010000603.1 GCA_937975655.1 uncultured Synechococcus sp.
TTCGGATGTCTAACAAGGCTGTCACCAAGGCCCGCCGTTGATCTCGAGCCTGTGAGAGCTCCGCTTTGACGCCCTTGCTTCAGGCCGATCGGCCAGTGCCGGTGGCCCCTTGGGCCTGGTTGGAAGCAGGCGAGTTGTTGGTGCCTCCCCCCTCCGAGGTCAACCATCCTGGAGCCACCTGGAGTCTCGAGCTTCAGCAGCAGCTGCAGGCTGCGCTTCTACGGAATCCGGCGTCGCACGACGCTGGGCGCCTGGCTTTGCTCTTACTGGAGACGCCGCCCAGTTCCTCGCTGCGCCAGGCCGCCGATGGCCTCCGCGAGCAGCTGGCGGGTGACGGTGTCACCTACGTGGTGAATCGCAACTTCAACTTCACCAACCACTGCCTCCAGCACTGCAGCTTCTGCGCGTTCCGCCGGGATCCCGGCGAGGTAGGGGCCTACTGGCATCCCTTCGAACTCCTCCAGGCCAGAGCGGCAGAGGCCCAGGCCCTTGGGGCCACGGAGCTCTGTCTGCAGGGCGGCCTGAACCGCGAGGCGCGGCTCCAGGGCTCTGCCCTTCAGTACTACGTTCAGCTGCTCAATACCTGCCGTGATGCGGCCCCTGGCCTGCATCTGCATGCCTTCTCTCCCCAGGAGTTGCTGTTCATCGCCGAGCAGGACCGGCTGCCCCTGGTGGAGGTGATCGCAGTTCTGAAGCAGGCGGGCCTGGGTTCTGTTCCCGGCACGGCTGCCGAGGTGCTCAGTGAGCGGATCCGGCGCCGCCTCTGCCCTGAGAAACTCACGGCCCGCCAGTGGTGTGCCGTGATCCGCGAAGTGCATGCGGCCGGGCTGCCCAGCACCGCCACGCTGATGGCTGGCCATGTGGAACACCCTGCCGACCGCGCCGCTCACCTGCTCACCCTCGTGGCCCTGCAGCAACGGGCCTGGCAGCATCAGCAGATGGGTTTCACCGAGTTCGTGCTGCTTCCCTTCATCGGGGCCTCCGCACCCGCACCCCTGCGCCAACGGGTGGGCCGTGACCAGCCTGACCGTGAGGCGATGCTGGCCCTGACGGCCCAGGCGCGGCTGCTCCTGGGGCCCTGGTTTGTGAATCACCAGCCCAGTTGGGTGAAGCTCACCCTGGAGGGAGCTACGGAAGCCCTGCGCTGGGGCTGCAACGATCTCGGCGGAACGCTCATGGAGGAATCGATCACCACCATGGCCGGGGCCCAGGGCGGCACCTGCCAGTCGCCGCAGCAGCTGGAGCAGGCCGCTCGCTCCCTGGGTCGGCCCGTACGGGTGCGCACCACGCTCTATGGGGAGCCGGTATGCGCCTGACGCTCAGCAAGCTTCCCCTGCGCTGTACCGCCCTCACAACCGCCCTGTTGGTGCTCGCTCCAGCCCTGGTGCTCGGGCTGTTTCCCCGTAGCAATGCCTTGGGCCTGGATCGGTTGGTGGGGGCTGCGGCGATGGTGCAGAGCTTTGCCTCGGCGGCGGAGCAACCCGTTCCTCCCCTCTGGCGCCAGCGCCTGGGCGAGGCCTCGGCCCAGCGGCTGTGGCGCCAGCAACGACGCCTGTGGTGGCAGTTCTGGGGGGGGCATGGCGATGCCGGCGCCTACCTGGTGCTCCATGCTCCAGCCAACGTCCCCCTTCCCGCCAATGGCCTGCGGGTGGATGATCTGCTCGTGGTGGCGCCAGACCCCCTGGCGCGTCAGCTGCTGCAGGATCAGCTCAAGGTGACCCGCCGAGCTCCGCGGGGCATGGAACAGCGCTGCAGCGCACAGTTGCGTCAGCGGGAGGCCGTGCTGTGGAACGGCACCGCCCTCGGCCAGATGCTCGGCCCCCTGGCTCCTGTGGTGCAGAGCCTGCAGCACGGTTGCCTGCTGCTGCGTTCGGAGCGAAATGCCCTGCTCTGGCAGGGGGAGGCGGATGCCACTGAGGGGCTGTTGTCTCGAGCTCCCACTCCTTTATCCGAACCGGTATTGCAACCCCTGCGCGCACCCCTGTTGCTGGAGTTGCAGGGCCGGCGCCTCGAGCTGCTCAGCCGCGGATTGCTCAGCAGCCAGCTGGTGCGCCAATCCCTTGCCCAAACCTGCGGACTCGGTCCGCAGGAGCTCACGTTGCTGGAGCGCACGCCCTTCCAGTTGCGGCTCAGGGCCGTGCCCACGGGCAGTTTCCAGGCGGGGCTGGAGCTGCAGGTGCCCGTGGGATCGGATCGCGCCCGATGGTTGTCCCTGCTGGCCGGCCTGCGCAAGGCCCTGCTGGATCAAGGACTGATGGAGCAGGAGCTGGGGCCTACCGGCCAGGCCCTGCAGGCACCCGGGCCAGCCAGCACGGTGCCCACCAGCACCTGGAGCCGGGAGGAGGGCACGGTGGTGGGGGGCTGGCGCTGGTTCCAGGCCTCTGGCGTCCCCCAGTTGCTCCTGTTCCTGGGGCCAGTGCCCACCCAGGCCTCGGTGTCAGCCGCGATCCCCTCGGCTGATTGGCGCCTGCGGCTGCGCCCCCAGGCCATGGTGAAGGCCTCACTGCTGCCGGAGAGCCTGCCCCTGGTGGTGCGCCGGTCTGCCGAGCTGCAGCTGCTGGGGCGCACGGCCAGTGGCCGTGCCGGCGAGCGCCAGAGCGCCCTGGCGGGGCGCCTGGATTTGAAGCCTTAGCTGGCTTCCTCTGCTGTAGAACCCTGGCTCTCGGCCCGCTCCCGGCGGCGCCGATCGGCGGCGAGGGTTTCTTCCATCAGCTCCACCGCCTGGGCCATCTTCTCGATGTTGGTGGCATAGAGGCCCAGGTCCTTGTCCATCCGGTCCTTGATCAGGCCCATGGCCTCTCCGATCTCGTGGGCGGCGCTGCGCAGGGCCTGAGGCTCCAGGGCTTCGGCGCCACGGGCGCTCTGCAACAGGCTCAGCAGCCCCACGGCCACGAGGCGTGAGTAGTGGAAGTCCGGGCGCTGCACGCCGGAGAGCAGGCCGGCTATCGGGGCTGGGGCGCCGTCGCCCAGGTTGGAGAGCCAGCCCTTCACCTCTTCGAGGCTGTGGTGCCCCACGCTGGCCACCGCGTCCGCGGCCATCTGGCGCAGCTGGGCGGGGTCAAAGCCATTGGCGCTGCAGAGGGCGGAGAACAGGGGTTCGCGCTGCTCGTCCGGCCGGTAGCCCTTGGAGAAGCTGTCGAATACCTGGGTTAGCCCCACGGCGAACAGGCCATCGGCCTGGAAGCCCTTCTGGTGGCTCAGCAGGTGCAACTCCACCAGCAGTTCGTCCACCAGGCGGCGGTAGAGGGGGGCGATCACATGGGGAAACGCCGCATGAAAGGCCCGCTTGCTGTCGGCAACGGTCTGGCTGGCGCCCACGCTCAAGGGTTCAAGGTGGGGCGACCCTAGCGCTGCAGATGCCCCAGTCTCAGTAGGATCCGCAAAGCTGCTGCCTGCTCCGTGTCGATGATCCCGATCGTGATCGAAGAGTCGGGCCGAGGGGAGCGGGCGTTCGACATCTATTCCCGGCTGCTGCGGGAGCGGATCATTTTCCTGGGCGAGCCGGTGACGGCCGAATCCGCTAACCGGATCGTGGCCCAGCTGCTGTTCCTGGAGGCGGAAGATCCCGACAAGGACATCTTCCTGTACATCAATTCCCCCGGCGGCTCCGTGTACGACGGCCTGGGAATCTTTGACACCATGCAGCACATCAAGCCCGATGTGCAAACCGTGTGCGTGGGTCTGGCCGCCTCCATGGGCGCCTTCCTGCTCTGTGCCGGTGCCAAGGGCAAGCGCAGCAGCCTCACCCACTCGCGGATCATGATCCACCAGCCCCTAGGGGGTGCTCGCGGTCAGGCCAGCGACATCCGCATCCAGGCCGACGAGATTCTGTACCTCAAGAAGAAGCTCAACCAGGAGCTTGCCGATCGCACCGGGCAGCCCCTGCCTCGCATCGAGGAAGACACCGACCGCGACTTCTTCATGTCACCGGCTGAGGCCGTGGAGTATGGCCTGATCGACAAGGTGATCGATAAGCGGCCCGTGCGGCCTGTCTGAGCGGATTGACCCATGGATCAGCAAGCCATCAAAAAAGCCCGCGGTGTAAACCGCGGGCTTTCTGCTGGAGTTGCAGGTTCAGGCCTGATCAGGCCGGTGTGGCGCTGCCGGCACGCTCAAGAAATGGCGAGAAGCGTTCCTTCTCAGGGATTTCGGCGAACTCGGCCACGATGGCGCGGAATTCGTCGCCATCGAGGCTCTCCTTCTCGATCAGCAGCTCCACCACGCGATCCATGCACTCGCGGTGTTCCGACACCAGTTTCACGGTGTCGGCGTAGCAGGTCTGCACGATCTGGCGCACGGCATCATCGATCTTGCTGGCCAGACGATCGGAACCGTCGCTGCGGGTCATCAGGTCGCGGCCCAGGAACACCTCCTGGTTGCCAGCTTCGAACGACACCTGACCCAGATCGCTCATGCCGAAGCGGGTGACCATCTGGCGGGCGATCGAGGCCACCTGCTGAATGTCGCCACCGGCGCCGGTGGTGACCTCGGCGTAGCCGAACACCACATCCTCGGCAGCACGGCCGCCAAGGGCGCCCATGATCCGGGCCCGCAGCTGGGCGCGGCTCACGAGCATCTGCTCCTCATCGGGGGAGAACCAGGTCAGGCCCTGGGCCTGGCCGCGGGGGATCAGCGTCACCTTCTGCACGGGATCGTGCGCCTTCACCAGGGTGCCCACCAGGGCATGGCCCACTTCGTGGTAAGCGATCAGTCGCTTGCTGCGGCCATCGGTGAGGGGTTTGCCCTCCATGCCGGCGATGATCCGATCCACGGCGTCATCGATTTCAGCAAGGGTGGTGGCCTCCTTGCGGCGGCGGGCCGTGAGGATGGCTGCCTCGTTCAGCAGGTTGGCCAGGTCGGCTCCGGAGAAGCCCGGGGTGCGGCGGGCAATGGCCTCCAGGCTCACGTCCTCAGCCAACTTCTTGTTGCGGCTGTGCACATTGAGGATCGACAGGCGACCCTTGATATCGGGCACATCCACCTGCACTTGGCGGTCGAAGCGACCGGGGCGTAGCAGGGCCGAATCGAGCACATCGGCCCGGTTGGTGGCGGCAATGATGATGATGCCGCTGTTGCCCTCGAAGCCGTCCATCTCGGTGAGCAGCTGGTTGAGGGTCTGCTCCCGCTCGTCGTTGCCGCCGCCGATGCCGGCACCCCGCTGGCGCCCCACCGCATCGATCTCGTCGATGAACACGATGCAGGGCGCCTT
>CALJTZ010000604.1 GCA_937975655.1 uncultured Synechococcus sp.
TTTCCCTACACGACGCTCTTCCGATCTCTGGTGAGCGGCGACTACAAACGGGACCCTGACCCCAGCTGCGCTCCCTTTGAGCCAGTCACGGCCGATGTGTTCATCACCGAGGCCACCTTTGGGTTACCGATCTACCGCTGGCAGAGCGGCACCGCGGTGGCCCGCCAGATCCAGGCCTGGTGGCAGCAGGCGCCCGATCGCCCATCAGTGCTGTTGGCCTATGCCTTTGGCAAGGCCCAGCGGCTGCTGGCCGAACTTGCCGCCATCGGCGTGGAGCAGGAGGTGCTGCTGCACGGCGCCGTGCACAACCTGATGGCCAGCTACCGGGAGGCGGGGGTTGCCATGCCGCCCACGGCGCCCCTCAGCAGTCTGCCCCGCGGGGCCTCCCTGGCGGGGCGGTTGGTTCTTGCACCCCCAGCCGCCGAGCGCGGCAAGGGCATGCGCCAGCTGGCCGGTGCCCAGACGGCCTTCGTGAGTGGCTGGATGGCCGTGCGCGGAGCGCGGCGGCGGCGGGGCTACGGGCGCGGCTTTGTCCTCAGCGACCATGCCGACTGGGAGGGACTCGTCCGCACGGTGCGCCAGAGCTGCGCCCAGCAGGTGTACGTGACCCACGGCCAGAGCGACGTGCTCGCCCGCTACCTGCGGGAGGTGGAGGGCATCAGCGCTGCCCCCCTGGCCGGGCACTTCGAAGCCGAACGCAGCGGCAGTGACGAGCAGGCGGAACCCGCGTGAGGGAGTTTGCAGCGCTGTTCGACGACCTGGATCGCACCACCGGCACCAACGCCAAGGTGGAGCGGCTGGAGCACTATTTCCGTTCCGTGCCCCCGGGCGATGCCGCCTGGGCCCTGGCCCTGCTGCTGGGCAAGCGGCGGCGGAGGCTGATCAGCGGCCGCCGTCTGCGGGAGATCTGCCAGGAAGCCACGGCCTTACCCGACTGGCTGTTCGAGGCCTGCCACAGCCAGGTGGGCGATTCCGCCGAAACCGTGGCGCTGCTCTGGCCCCATCCAGCGCCGCAGGCCGTGAGCGAGGCGGATTCCCTGGAAACCTGGATGGCCGAACGGCTCCCCCAACTCGCCGCCCTGGAACCCACAGCCCAGGCTGAGGCCGTGCGGAACTGCTGGGCCACCCTGGCAGTGGGCGAACTCCTGCTGGTGAACAAGCTGCTCAGTGGCGGCTTTCGCGTGGGCGTCTCCACCGGTCTGGTGACCCGCGGCCTGGCCCGCAGCGCCGGCCTGGATGAAGCCCTGCTGGCCCACCGGCTGATGGGGGGCTTCGAACCCTCCGCCGCGGCCTTCCAGGGGCTGATCGCGCCGGCGGGGGAGGGCGAGGAGCTGTCGGGGCGGCCCTATCCCTTTTTTCTGGCCAGCCCCCTGGAACCTGGGCAGCTGGCGGGGAGCGCGCCCTCCGACTGGCAACTGGAGTGGAAATGGGACGGCATCCGCGGCCAGCTGATCCAGCGCAGCGTGGGATCCAGCCTGTGGAGCCGTGGGGAGGAGTTGATCAACGAGGCCTTCCCCGAGCTGATCAGCCTGGCCTCCACACTTCCCCAGGGCACCGTGCTCGATGGCGAAGTGGTGGTGTGGCATCCCGAGGCTGAGGCCCCTAAACCCTTCGCCCACCTGCAGCGGCGGCTGGGTCGCAAGGCACCCAGCAAGGCCCTGCAACGGGAGTGCCCAGCCGTCTTTGTGGCCTACGACTTGCTGGAGCGCCAGGGTGTCGATGTACGCACCTGCCCCCTGAGGGAGCGGCGAGAGTGGCTGGACCAGCTGCATCAGCAGTGGAGCGCCACGGCCCCCGCCGAGCTGCAGGGCCGCTGGCGGCTCTCCCCCTGCCAAGCGCTGAGCGACTGGCAGGGGCTGGAACCGCTGCGCCTGCAGGCTCGCCACAGCAAGGCTGAAGGCCTGATGCTCAAGGCCCTGAACTCCCCCTACCTGGCGGGCCGCCGGCGGGGCCACTGGTGGAAGCACAAGCTGGACCCCCTGAAACTGGATGCGGTGCTGCTCTATGCCCAGGCCGGTAGCGGTAAGCGGGCGAACCTCTACACCGACTACAGCTTTGGGCTCTGGAATGACGCCGGCGAGTTGGTGACCTTCGCCAAGGCCTACTCCGGCCTCGACGATGGCGAGATCCGCGAACTCGACGTCACCGTCGTCTCCAACCAGCCGCCGGTCGTCTCGCTCGTCTGCGTCACCCCGACCAACAGCGTCATCGGCACCGGCCAAGAACT
>CALJTZ010000605.1 GCA_937975655.1 uncultured Synechococcus sp.
GGGTCATCTCACCCTGGAGTTCAGCAACTCGTCGGGCGCTGATTGCCGCATCTATGCGAACGAAGGCATCTGCCAGCTGCTGTTCTTTGAAGGGGATCCCTGCGAAACCACCTATCGCGATCGCGCCGGTAAATACCAGCACCAACCCGAGCGCGTGACCCTGGCTCGGGTTTAAGGCGCTAGCCGGGCTTTATGCAGCCGGCTCTTCTCGTACCAGGCGGCGATCTCGGGGGCCCACGTCACCATGTGGGGCCACATCAGGTCGCAGAGCACCCGGATCTCCTCCTGGGCATCGAGCTTGGCCCGTAGGTCCATGAAGTGGAGAAAAGCCCGCAGGCTGAAGCTCACCACAAAGTGCTGGCGGTAGTCGAAGGGCAAGATGCCGCGGGCATGTTCCTCGGCGAAGCCAGCGGCGAGCATGTCGCGGTAGCGCTCCGCCGCTAGGCGGCAGAGCTCCAGGTCTTTCTGGCGTTCCTCGGCCGTGTAGGCGTATTTCTTGCCCTGGCGGTCGCTATAGCTGCCCACGGGCCGTAGGTAGAACACCTCCTCGAGCTCCAGCTCGCCGTTGGCGGCCCTGCAGATGCGGTCGCCCGTGTAGCGCATGGATTGCACGTCGAAGCTCACGCCCACCCGGTGGGTGCGGGCCTGCTGCATCACGGAGTGGGGGAACCAGCCCACGTTGAGCACGATCTGGGCGTGTTCCAGGGGCCCGTAGTGGCCGCGCTCACCTGCCAACAGCCGCTTCACACACACCTCGCCGGCCTTGGTTTCATCGGGCCAGTCGGCGCGATCGGCGGCCACGAACCCTTCGGAGTAGTCCTGGTGCATCGCGGCATAGATGCACTGCTGGGGATTGGGTGTGGCAGCGATCAGCTCGACCCGGAAGCGGTTCATGGCAGGGAGTGAGGGCAGGGCGGATCGGGGTCTGGGCGGGTTCTAGCCGTGGCTGCGGGGGCCGGCCATGCTGGCGGCCGCCGCGAGGGGCGCCGCTGGATCGAGGCTGCTCAGGCTGCCAACGCCGGCCAGCTGGGGCAGGGGCACCTGGCTGATTAGGGCGGTGCTGAGGGCTTCCAGTTCCGGGGCGCTGCGGGCCCCGAGCGAGCGGCCGACGGCCGTGCCGCTGGCGTCGAACAGTTCCAGCTGGGGGATGCCGTTCACGTCGTAGCGATCGATTTCCGGCTGCCAGCGCGGGTTGTCAACGTTGAGCAGCACCACATCGATCTGATCGTGGTGTTGGCGTTCCATCGCGGCCATGGCCGGTGCCATGGCCCGACAGGCTTCACACCAGTCGGCATAGAACTCCACCAGGGTGGGCCGGCCATCGGCCAGGGCCACGGGGAGATCCAGCGATTGGCGGGCCAGTTGTTCCAGCGGTGCAGCCGGTTGCAGGCCTCCCCGCAGGGCAAACAACACCACGGCGAGCACCGCCGCCAGGGCGGCCAGCAGCATCCGCTCACGCCGGCCCAGTAGGCCCTCGGCAGCAGTGGTCACAGGGGGCTCGGAGCTCAAGACCAGGTCCCGCAGGGGATGGCCGCCCACTCTGCCAGTTTTGGCGGGGTCGCTACGCTCGTTTCTGGAGGACGCTGGAGCGTGAAGCGCCGCATCACCTTGCATTTCCCCCGCGAGGCGGTGCATCAGCCGATCACGTATCGGCTGGCGGTGGAGTTCGACATCGCCGCCAAGATCCTCAGGGCCCAGATCGCCCCCAACCAGAGCGGCACCATGGTGGTGGAGCTCTCGGGCGACATCGATGATCTGGCCGCCGCCGAGCAGTGGCTCGAGGGCCAGGGCCTGGGGCTGAACCGGGCGCCGGGGGAGATTCAGATTGATCGCGAGCGCTGTGTGGACTGCGGCCTGTGCACCAGCGTTTGCCCCAGTGGCGCGTTGAGCAGCGCCGCGCCCACTTGGCAGTTGCACTTTGACGCGCAACGCTGCCTGGTGTGCGAACAATGCATTCCGTCGTGCCCGTTTGAGGCGATTGCCCTGGTGTTGGATCAGCCCGTGCCGTTCAACTCGTGAAAGCCGTTCTCGAGCTCCTGCTGTTGCCCCTGCGGGCGCCGATGTTGCTGGTGCTGCTGTTGGTGAGCCTCTACATGGGGCTGCACTGGGCTGAACTCACCCAGGTGGTGCCCGGTTCGTCGCAAGCGGCGTCCCAGTTCGGGCTGGTGGGTCAGATGTTCTGGCCGCTGCAGTGTCTGCAGGCCTTTCTGGTGGTGCTGGTGTGCACCATGCCCGACCTGCTGCTGCGGGAGCTGTCGCAGTTGATGTCGGCCAGCAAGGCCCTGACCCTGGTGGTGACGCTGCTGGCGGTGATCACCGGTGGGCTCTACCTGCTGCATCTCAGCGTGTTCACTGAGATCCTGGTGCTGGCCGCCGCGGTGCTGCTGGCCCGGCTCGACCTCACCCGCCTGCGGATCGTGCCGCCGCCGCTGGTGATGTTGGTGTGCCTGAGCCTGGTGGTGCTGTGCGGCATCTGGCTGGGCCATGGGCTGCACAGCGGTGTGGATCACTTGATGCAGGGCCGCCTGGATCACTACCTGCGCTCGGGTGGCGGCGAATGAGGCCTCAGCAGCCGGGTTGTTGCAGCCGGCGGTAGGTCCAGAGGTTGCCCAGCACTTTTTTGGTGTACAGCCTGGTTTCCGGGTAGGGAATGGCCTCGGCCCAGAGTTCCGGCTCGGTTTGCGGGTTGGGCTTGCCGTTGCCGATCCAGCTCTGCACGGCCCCCGGACCGGCGTTGTAGCTGGCGATGGCCAGGAAGCTGTTGCCCTGCCACTGGTCGAGCAGTTGGCGCAGGTAGCGGGCTCCGAGCTGGGCGTTGCGCTGGGGTTCCCGCAGGGCTGTGGCGTCCAGGGGTGCTCCTGCCAGTTCGCTGGCGGTGGCCGGCATCAGTTGCAACAGCCCCACCGCGCCGACCGGTGAGGCCACGCCCGCGCTGAAGCGGGATTCCTGCTTGGCCACGCCCAGCAGCAGGGCTGGATCGATCGCCGCGTCATTGGCCGCCTGCTCGAACGTGTCGCTGTAGCGGCGGGGGTGCAGCTGCTGGTCCCGTTGCCACTGCACGGCGCAGCTGGCCTGGGGCAGGCGCAGGTTGGCCAGTTCCAGTTGGCCGAGGCCGGTCCAGTCGTCGCCGACTCCCGTGCGCAGGCGGCCTTCCAGCAGCAGCTGCTCTCCCCCCTGCGGCGCCCTGCCGCCCTGGCGATGGCGCCAGGTTTCCCAGGCCTCCAGGGACTGGCCCACGCGCCACAGCCCATCCAGTTCGGGATCGCCGCTGGCCAGCGGCTGCCAGGCCATCGCTGGGTTGCCCGCCCCGGCCGGTGCGGGGCTGCTGCGGGGATCGAGGTCCGCCTGCTGGCCGAGGCGCACCCCACCTCGCCAGCCGTAGTAGCCGGTTGGCGACACCTGCTGCAGCTGCCGCCAGAACCCCTCCGCGGCGCTGCGGTTGCCGAGGGCCTCGGCGCTGTAGCCCTGCCAGAACAGCTGGCGCGCCGCCAGGGGGGCGGGCAGCTGCTTCATGTTCAGGCTGGCCAGGATCGTGGCGGCCTGGCCCCATTGCCGCTTCAGCAGGGCTTCGCGGGCCAGGTCCCACTGCAGATCCCAGCTGGCGGGGTCCGTGGGCCAGCGTTGCAGCACCCCTTGCCAGGGGCGCTGGCCTTCGAGGGCTAGCCGGGCCTGCACGGCTGCGGTGTCCTGCAGGGACGCCGGTAACTGGCTGAGGCGCGCCAGGGCCACTGGGCCCGGCTGCTGCGCCAGCAGGGCCGTGGCCTCCCGGGCTTCCGGGCTCGCTGGCCAGCGGCGCGTGAGCTCCAGCAGGGCGGCATCGGCCGTGGCCTGGTCGTTGGCGTTGCCCTTGAGCAGGGCCTGGGCCAGCAGCAGCTGCAGCGCCGCCGTGGGCGGCGTGGAGCCGAGGCACTGGCGTGCGGCCTGGCCATCGCCGAGCTGCGCCAGGGCGCCACTCAGGGCTTGCCGTTCCGCTGGCGGGAGGGGGCGCTTGGTCTGGCGGCAGGCCTGCCGCAGCAGCGGTTCGGCACCGGGCCAGCGCGGGCCCCAGCGGGCCAGGTGCAGGGCCGCTCGGCTCTCCACTGCGGCCGCCAGGGCGGCGGGATGGGCGGGGAAGCGGGTCAGCAGCTGCTGCCGCAGGCGGGGGGTATTGCGGCCGAGGGCATAGAGGGCATCGGCACTGGCGGGCTGCTGGGGGAAACGCTTCAGCAGTTGCCGCCACAGGCTGATGGCCTGGTTGGGGTGCCCTGCCGCCTCCGCCGCCAAGGCCGACTGCTTCAAGGCCACGGCGGCCAGGGGGTCTTGGCCCCAGCCCTGGCCCTGCAGCAGGTGCAGGGTCTGGTCTGGTGATGGGTTGGTCTGGCTGCTCAGCAGCAGGGCCGCATCGCGTCGGCGGCTGGGGTCCACACTCCAGTGCCGGATGCGCTCGAGGCTGGCTTGGCTGGCGGCCGGGGTGGGCGCGGGCGCCAGCTGCAGCAGGGCTTGGCGGCCAGCCGCCAGGGCGATGCCGCTGCCGAGGCAGGCAAGGCCGATCAGCAGGCCACCCAGGCGCGCCGGGCTGGGCTGGGCTGGATGCGGCTGTGGCAAGGGGCCCGGGCAGGTGTTGGCATTCTGGGGAGATCTGCGCCGTGGGTCATGGGTCTGCCATCGCTGCCGCCCCTCCCGCCCCTCCTCCGCACGCTGCCGGGCTGGCGCCAGCGGCGCCGGGCCCTGCAGGTGCTGGCGGCGGCTGGGCTGGTGATGGTGTTGCGCCCCTGGTGGCCGGTGTCGCTCCTGCCCGGTTGGCTGGTGGGGCTGCTGCTGCTGATCCTGCGCCTGAGCAAGCTGCCCGCCGTCGGCCCGCTGGTGGCGGCCTATGTGCAGCTGTTTCAGGGCATACCGCTGCTGGTGCAGCTGTTCCTGATCTTCTTCGGCGCGCCGGTGATCGGCATCGAGATCAGCCCGTGGGTCGCTGCCGGCGTGGCGCTCGTCCTCAACACCAGCGCTTTCCTCGGCGAGATCTGGCGCGGCTGCATCGATGCCGTGCCGCGTGGCCAGTGGCTGGCCGCCGACAGCCTGGGCATGACGCTGGCTCAGTCGCTGAGCCACGTGATCGGACCCCAGGCCCTGCGCATCGCGGTGGCGCCCACGGTGGGCTTCCTGGTGCAGGTCATCAAGGGCACGGCACTGGCTTCGGTGATCGGTTTCATGGAGCTGACCAAGGTGGGCAAGACGATTGCCAACGCCACTTTCAGCCCGTTCAACAACGCCTGACAACTCCACACCGCTGGACCGTTGTGGTACAGCGGTCCGGGCATCACGAGACAACCACCAGGGTCCATCAGTAATGGAGGTGGTGCATCAGGATTCAGCTCGGCCGGATCACCAGACACGATGAGTTTTGGACGTCCAGTACTTCCGCCTGACGTTGGGGCTTTCCATGCTGCTGATGTCACATACGGAAGGTGCGAGGCATCGCGTCGTGGAGCGCGAAACCCGAATGGAATGCATGTGCGTCCGTTGTACGCGTTCTCTTCTGCGCCAACAATCGCCGACGGATTCGCAAGTTCAAGAATTGCGTCTAATTCTCTCTGTGGCAAACGAGAAGAAATTGGTTGTGGAGTTGCCCCCAATCGCCATGCCGCAACGTACGCAATGAAGAAATCAATGCTGTTTGGCACCGCAACAGTCACCATGTCGCCTTCGCGGGTGCCATTCTCAGCTAAATGCACCGCAAGGCTGTATCCCTCATCAATCAGTTGACGTCGGGTGATTGAGGCACCATCACACGTGATGGCAATCGCATCTGGCTGTTCAGCCGCAAGGTCTTCTAGCCGTTGAATAA
>CALJTZ010000606.1 GCA_937975655.1 uncultured Synechococcus sp.
TACGAGATAGTACAAGGTGACTGGAGTTCAGACGTGTGCTCTTCCGATCTCCCAGGCATCGGCCTTGTGGAGCCCATAGAGCTCCTTGGGTTGTTCCGGGTGCTCCTGTTGCCAGCCCACCCGCACGGCGTGGCCGATCACGACGTCGAGGGCGAGGTAGTCGTTGAACTGCACCTGGGGATTGGTGCCCACGAACGCCATCAGCGTGATCAGGGTTTCGGTGCAGAGCTGGCGGTATTCCGGCGCCTCGATCTTGCTGAGCAGGTGCTCCACCAGGTTGGCGAAGTTGCGCTCGCCCGGTGTTTTCTCGCTCACCAGCGGGCCGCTCTCCAGGCGATTGCGGCGCTCCAGCTTGTCGCCGATCACCAGGCCCTGGCAGTGATGCAGCAGGTCCCAGATGCCGGGATAGAAGTTGCGAGGCACCTGCTGCAGGGCGCCAAGCCGCTGGCGGTGCTGCAGCCAGCCGCCACCCCGGGGCAGCTCCTCGAGGGGATCGGGGGCCTCCCAGCGCACCCGGCCGCTCACGTGCAGTTGTTCCTTGCGTTGCAGCGCTGCCTTGGCGTGCTCCACATCGGCCATCACCTGGCGCAAGCGGCGGCGGATGGTGTGGGGGGGCTCGTCGCACAGGGCCTCGAAGGCGTCGTCTGGCGGTAGATCCCGCTCGCTGGCCAGTTCGCTGGTGAGCAGCAGCAGCAGCTGGCCCAGTTGCAGGGTGAGGGTGCCGCTCAGCAGCGCCGGCGACTGCCGCGCCAGGCCGTCCAGGGCCAGCAGCAGCTCCTGCTGCAGCACCCACTCCCGGCCGTCTTCACCACTGAAGCGCTGGATCATCGCCGCGATTGTGTGGCTGCCCTGGGGCTGGGTGATCAGGGACTCGTTGGTGTAGTTGCGGCCCACCACCACCTGCTTCTGGCGCACCAGCAGGTCGGTGAGGGCATCCTCCAGCTGCGGGTGCACCAGCCCCATGGAGCCGGCGCAGCGCCGCACCACGTTCCAATCGCCATCGGCCAGGGCGCGACGGTAGATCTCCTCCAGCAGGGCCTCCAGGCTGGCTTCGCCCCTGCCCTTGGGCCCTTGCAGCAGGGCCCCCAGGCCCAGGCGCCGCACCAGTTGTTCCAGCACTTCTGCCTGCTCCGGCAGCGAGGTGCTCTGCCAGAGCCGCTCGGCCAGGGTGGTGTTGGGGGTGTCTTCGAGCTGCTGCTCCTCTTCGGCGGTGAGTGGCTCGTGGCGGATGCTGGCCCGCAGCAGGGGTTTGGCTGTGGTGCTGCTGGCACCGCTGGGCTGGGCCTGATCCGGCAGGTCAGCCCAGTTGGCCTGGTCCTGCAGCTCAGACAGGGCGCCCAGCTGCACGGGCACGCCGCCCAGCAGGCCGCTGAGTAACTGGTCGCCGAGGCGAAGGAAGGTGTCGGGGCTGCGCTGGAAGGGCG
>CALJTZ010000607.1 GCA_937975655.1 uncultured Synechococcus sp.
TCGTGATCGCCACCGTCAAGGGCGATGTGCACGACATCGGCAAGAACATCGTCACTGTGGTCTTGCAGTGCAACAACTTTGAAGTGGTCAACATGGGCGTGATGGTGCCTTGTCACGAAATTTTGGCCAAGGCCAAAGAAGAAAATGCCGACATCATTGGCTTGTCGGGCCTGATCACGCCCAGCCTGGAAGAGATGCAGCACGTGGCCGCCGAGATGCAGCGCGACGACTACTTCCGCGTCAAGAAGATTCCGCTGCTGATCGGCGGCAATCCGAGCGCGGTGACCTGTACCTACAGCCTGATCAACACGCTGGAAAAGCGCTTCGGCGTGCACTGGGCGATGGGCGGTACGGGTCAGCTGGTGCAGGCGCTGGTGGGCGCGTTGCCGATCACCAGATCTGGGCTCGCGGTGGCAGACGCTGCGGCAGGAGCACCGTCCAGTTGCTGCCAGCGGCGGTTGCCCGCCGTTTGCGCCACCTGGATCGGCGCTTGTCGCTGGGCTTGCTTCATCAGCACATCCCAAGGGCCGCTGCCTCGCCGCCAGCCCCAGGCCTCGCCGAAGCTGTCCAGGGCCAGGCGCCCCTCGCTGCTGCAGGCACCGGTGAGCACCGCGGCCCCTCCCAGCAGCGCCGCGATCTGCTCGCTCAGGGCTTCGCCGCCGGCGGCGTGACCACCGAGCAGCGGGATCGCAAAGCGCCCGCGGGGATCGAGCACCACCACCGCTGGATCCTCAGATTTATGGCCCAGTAACGGCGCGATCAGCCTGGTGATGGCACCGCATGCCCCCACGGCCACAAAGGCGCTGCTGTGCTGCCACTCGGCGCTGAGCAGCTCAGCCACGCCGCGGCTGCTCCAGGCAGGATCAGTTTCGGTGCCGTTCGGCGGCAGGGCGATCCGGTCGATCAGGCCGGCGTTCAGCAGGCGGCGCAGCAGGGGGAGGGCGTTGCTGCTCAGGGCAAAACCCCAGCGAAGGCGTTCGGTCATCCCTGCAGCTTCTCGCGCAGCCCGGCCAGGGGACCCGACGCCTTGGGTTTCAGCAGGGAACCATCGGCATTCACCTGATCCCGGGCCGAACCCTTCAGGGTGCTGCCGGGGGCAATGCGATCGGGCGGGGCTGTCGGCACAGTCACCACGGGGGCAGACGCCTGGGGCGGTGGCTCTGGAGCTGGGGTCTCGGCTTCAGGCTGCTGTGCAGCAGGGGAGCTGTTGCTGGTGTTCGCCGACCCGTCGTCGGGGTCCGGCCCGGCGGCATCGGCTTCAGGGCTGGTTTCGCTGGTGTCTGTTGGGCTGCTCTCGGGGAGCGAGGCCGGCGGTTCGGAGTCGGGTTGCGGCGCGGCTGGAACGTCCGGTTCGGGTTGGGTTTCCGGCTCCGGCTCCGGCTCCGGCTCAGGCTCGCTCGCCGCTACCGGTGCGGGCGGTGGCGCCGCTGGGGCAACGCCGCTCAGGCGGTCCAGTTCCTCGTTGCTCAGGCCTGGCTTCTGCCAGGCGGCCCGCTGACTGCTCTGTATCACCACCTCCTGAACCACGCTGTTGAAGGGCGGGTTCAAGGGGTCGCCACGGCCATCCAGCAGCTCCAGCTGCACGGCATTGCTGCCGCTGCGGAAGCCCTTCAGCCAGAGGGGCGTCTGCCGGTCCACAAGGAAGCTGTCCCCGTTCACGCTCACCCGCAGCCGCCAGCGACCGTCGTCGTCGCGGAGGCGCTGCAGTGGAGCATCAAACAGCCGCCAATCCACCAGCACTGGCTCCGCTCCGGTGCGGCCATTGGGACTGCTGGCAATGAGTTGGGGGCTGCCGGTGGCCGGCAGTTCGGGTGGATTGGCCGCCACCCGGTGCACCCGGATCTGGGTGCTGGCCCCTGGGGATTTCACCGCTTCACCCCAGGGCCTGGCCGCATACACGGTGACGCGATGACTGCCTGGGCTGAGCTCGGGCAGCGGCACATTGGCCGCGGCGACCTCACTGCTTAGGCGCAGGGGGGCCTCTCCATCGATCTGCACCACCAGATGGGGGCCGAGGCCCAGCTCGCCGGCGTCCGCCAGGGGCCAATCGCTCACGCGCAGCTTGAGGGCCCAGGGGCCAGCGGGCAGCACGGTGCCATCAGCTGGTGCCAGCACGACCACCTGTGGTTGCCGTTCCCTTAGCCGTTCGCTCAGCTGCTGCACGGCGCCAGGAGGTGGCACCTCCTGGAGGTTGCCCGTGGGGGTGGTGGCCGCCAGTGGGGCTGGCGCTGCCGGTGGGGCGCTGGTTCGGCTGCAGCCGCCGCCCAGCACCATCAGTGCCATCAGCACCAAGGCGATCAGACCCCGCAGCGGCGCTGCCAGCATCCCGATGTCTCCTCTTCTATATGGGAGCGTTTCTGAGCGCATTCTGCAGTGTGGTGGCCAGGCTGCAGAAAAGAGCAACAGAAATGATTCCAGAATATGCCGGCTGAGAGTAAATGAATGCTCTCAAAAAAGGTTTTCAGGATGATTGCTTCTCTGCTCGAGAGCTCAGGCCCTGACTGGAGGGGGCCCGGATTGAACCTTTGTAACTGCCGGCCCAATGGGGCCCGAATTCACTTTTATACTTCCGCCAGCGGTCCCCTTTTTGGGGCCCGAGCTCCAGTCAGGGCAAGCGGTCTCGGCTTCGGTCGAGCGTCTGCCCTGGCTGGCGCCCATGGGCGCGTCCGGCCTCGGCCTGGCTCGCTCTTGCGGCTCCACCGGCCTGGGCTTCGGTCCAGTCCGGAGGGGTGGACCTCCACCTCGACCCCGTCCCTCGAGGAACGTCTCGATGACCATCAGCCCACCAGAGCGTGGGAAAACGGCGAAAGCCCAGGTCGACCGGGTGAACAACCCGGCCACCTTCGAACTGTTCGGCAAGCCCGGCCATTTCGATCGCAGCCTCGCCAAAGGTCCCAAAACCACCACCTGGGTTTGGAACCTCCACGCCAACGCTCACGACTTCGACAGCCACACCAGTGATCTCGAAGAGGTCAGCCGGAAGATCTTTTCGGCCCACTTCGGTCATCTGGCCGTCATCTTCATTTGGCTGAGCGGTGCCTTCTTCCACGGCGCCCGCTTCTCCAACTACTCCGGCTGGCTGGCCGACCCCACGCACGTGAAACCCAGTGCGCAGGTGGTTTGGCCTGTTTTCGGCCAAGAAATCCTGAATGGCGATATGGGTGCCGGTTTCCACGGCATTCAGATCACCTCCGGTCTCTTCCACGTGTGGAGGGCCTGGGGCATCACCAACGAAACGCAGCTGATGGCCCTGGCCATCGGCGCTCTGGTGATGGCCGGCCTGATGCTCAATGCGGGCGTCTTCCACTACCACAAGGCAGCTCCCAAGCTCGAGTGGTTCCAGAACGTTGAGTCGATGCTCAACCACCATCTGGCCGGTCTGCTTGGTCTGGGCTCCTTGTCCTGGGCGGGTCACCTGATCCATGTGTCTCTGCCCACCACTGCGCTGATGGATGCCATCGACGCCGGCAAGCCGCTGGCGCTGAATGGCAAGACCATCGCCACCTATGCAGACATCCCTCTGCCCCACGAGTTCCTGAATCAGGACCTCATCGCCCAGCTGTTCCCTGGTTTCGGTGCCGGCATCAATGCCTTCTTCACCGGTAACTGGGCGGCGTACAGCGATTTCCTCACCTTCAAGGGTGGTCTGAATCCTGTAACCGGCAGCCTGTGGATGAGCGACATCGCTCACCACCACCTGGCGATTGCGGTGCTGTTCATCGTGGCCGGTCACATGTACCGGACCAACTGGGGCATTGGCCACAGCATCAAGGAGATCCTCGAGGGCCAGAAGGGCGACCCCCTGCTGTTCCCGGCCTCCAAAGGTCATGACGGCCTCTACGAGTTCATGACCACCAGCTGGCACGCCCAGTTGGCTGTGAACCTGGCCCTGCTGGGATCGCTGAGCATCATCGTGGCTCAGCACATGTATGCGATGCCTCCGTATCCCTACATCGGCATCGACTACCCCACCCAGCTGTCGATCTTCACCCACCACACCTGGATCGGTGGTTTCCTGATCGTTGGTGCCGGCGCCCACGCCGCCATCGCGATGATTCGCGACTACGACCCCGCCAAGCACGTGGACAACGTGCTCGACCGGGTGCTCAAGGCCCGCGATGCCCTGATCAGCCACCTCAACTGGGTGTGCATCTGGCTCGGCTTCCACAGCTTTGGCCTGTACATCCACAACGACACCATGCGTGCCCTGGGCCGTCCCCAGGACATGTTCAGTGACTCCGCCATTGCCCTGAAGCCCGTCTTCGCGCAGTGGATTCAGGGTCTGCACGCCGCTGCTGCCGGCAGCACCGCTCCGAACGCCCTGGCGAGTGTCAGCGAAGTGTTCAACGGTTCCGTTGTGGCCGTTGGCGGCAAGGTGGCCGCCGGTCCGATCCCCCTGGGAACGGCCGACTTCATGGTCCACCACATCCACGCCTTCACGATCCACGTCACCGTGCTGATCCTGCTGAAGGGTGTGCTGTATGCGCGTAGCTCCCGCCTCGTTCCCGACAAGGCGAACCTGGGCTT
>CALJTZ010000608.1 GCA_937975655.1 uncultured Synechococcus sp.
CCTCTGACTCCGGAACGACATGACGCCGTCGGATTGATTCGCTCGTGCTCTTTTTCGCGGGTCTGCTCTCGACAACTGCCAAATTCCGCCATGCGCCGCGTCCGCCCCGTCCGGGAGGCCGGCGTTCTTCGCGGCCCTGAGCACCGCGCCGGGGTGGAGGACCGTGAACATCCGCTCCAGCACCGCGAGGCTCTCCGCGTCGCCGAGCAGTTCCACCAGCGCCGACAGGCCGGCGAGCCCGATGGCCTCACCGCGGAAGGCGAGCACGGCGTCCCTCACGCGGGGGACGGCGCTGCGCAGGATCTCCAGCAGGCGGAGCTGCTGGCGGGCAACCTGCGCAAGGCGCTGGCGGGCGAGCCTCTGGAGGCCTTCCACTGGAACGACCTGGGCGAGATGCTGGGCCTTGGCATCGGGCAGGCGAGCATCACCGGCATGGGCCTCACCCTGGCCGGTCCGGCCGCCCATCAGATCCGCCGCCTGGGCTATCTGGCACGGCTACCGGGCCTGGGCCATCAGCTCAAGGTGGCAGCCGGCTGGCTGGCGGACTGGCGATGAGCGGAGCGCCACGGGGCCTGCTGCTGGACGCCATGGGCACCCTGCTGGGGCTGCGCCACTCGGTGGGCCACACGTACAGCCGCCTGGCCGGCGACTTCGGCCTGCGGGTGGATGCCGCAGACCTGGATCGCGTGTTCCCGACGGTGTACCGCCAGGCGCCACCCCTGGCCTTCCCGGGCCTGCGGGGAGACGCCCTGCTGGAGGCCGAACGCCAGTGGTGGCAGGAACGCATCGGCGAGGCCTTTGCCGCCAGCGGTCACACGGAGCCCCTGCCAACGGGGCTGGGGCCGGCCCTGTTCGAGCACTTCGCCTCCCCGGAGCTCTGGCGCGTCTACCCCGACGTGCCCAGCCAACTGCAGCGCTGGAAAACTCGCGGCCTCAAGCTCGCCGTGGTGAGCAACTTCGACCAGCGCCTGCTGCTGCTCCTGGAGGGGCTGGGCCTGGCGGAGGCCATGGACTGCGTGGTGGTGTCAAGCACCGCCGGCGCGGCCAAACCCGATCCACGGCCGTTTCAGCAGGCACTGGAGGCCCTGGAGCTGGCCCCTGCTGAGGTGTGGCACGTGGGTGACAGCCCCGAAGACGAGGCCGGCGCCCGGGCGGCAGGGCTGCGCTGTGTGCTGATCCGCCGGTCCGAGCCGGGCGTCGAGGCTTGAAGCAGGCCGTCCTGCTGGGCCGCACCGCCGGGCTGCGCCCCTCGGTGACCCGCCGCCTCGAGCGGCTCGCCCACCGGCGCCACCCCGAGGGGGACGGAGCCGATCTGCTCACCCTGCAACGCCTGGCCAGCGAAAGTGGCGAGCTCGAGCTGCCCCTGAGCCTGGTGATCGATGGCCGCGGGCTCTGCCGGCTGCTGTGGGTCGGCCCGCTCGAGCAGTCGGGGCGGCTGCTCGAGCGGCTGCCGGGCGGTCCCCGCCGCCAGGGGGCCGGGCTGCGCCTGATCACCTGTGTGGGCCGCAGCAAACAGCTGGCACCCCAGGGCAGTGAGGCAGTGGTGGGGCTCGACCTGCAGCCGCGGCTGTGGCTGCGCTACGGCGACAGCCCCCGGGCCGGCGGCCAGTGGGACGCCGCGGCCTTTGCCCCCGGTGACGAGGCCAGCCAGCCCTGGCAGCCCCTAGGCAGCGGCGACCTGGAGGCACTCTGCGCCTTCATTCCCCACGACACCGAGCCCCCCCGGCAGGCGTCCGGGAGGATGCAAGCCACGCCCGGGGTGGAGCGGGTACTGGTGCTGGTGCTGAGCCCCGGCGATGCGGCGGAGGCCCAGCGCCAGATCGCGGAGCTGGAGGGCCTGGTGCGCAGCGCCGGAGCCAACCCCGTGGGGCTGGTGATGCAACGCCAATCCCAGAGCTCGCCCCAAACACTCTGGGGTGAGGGAAAGCTGCGCGAGGCCGCCCTGGAGGCCCGACGGCTGGGCGCCTCCCTGGTGGTGACGGATCGGGAACTCACCCCCGCCCAGGCCCGCAACCTGGAGAGGCTGCTGGATCTGCCCGTGAGCGACCGCAGCGAGCTGATTCTCGACATCTTTGCCCAGCGGGCCGCCAGTGGTGCAGGCCGCCTCCAGGTGGAACTCGCCCAACTGCGCTACCGCCTGCCCAGGCTCATGGGCCGGGGCCTCAGCCTCTCGCGTCAAGGCGGGGGCATCGGCACCCGCGGCCCCGGTGAAACCCAGCTGGAGAAAGACCGCCGAGCCATCGCCCGCCGCATCGACAAATTGCAGCGGGATGTGCAGAAGCTGGGGGAACACCGGGCGCGCCTCCGCGCCAGCCGCCGTGGACAGCGGCGACTGGCGCTGGTGGGTTACACCAATGCCGGCAAGAGCTCCCTGCTCAATGCCCTGAGCAAGCCGGTGGCCGGGGAGGAGGTGCTGGCGGAAAACAAGCTGTTTGCCACCCTCGATCCCACCACCCGCCGCATCGCCCGCCCCGACCCGAAGGGTGGCCCGCCGCAAACGCTGCTGCTCACGGACACGGTGGGCTTCATCCGCGATCTGCCACCTCCGCTGGTGGAGGCCTTTCGCTCCACCTTGGAGGAAACCCTGGAGACCGATCAGCTGCTGGTGGTGGTCGACCTCTCCGACCCGGCCTGGGCGGAGCAGGTGCGAACCGTGCATGCCATCCTCGACTCCCTCGAGAGCACAGCGCCGCGGCGCCTGGTGGGCAACCAGATCGACCGCTGTCCCGCCGAGGCCCTGGAGCAGGCTCGGGCGCTGGATCCGCAGGTGTTGTTCGTCTCCGCCACGGGTGGGCTGGGCCTGCAACACCTGCGGGACTGGCTGTTTGCCCCCGCCCCATCACCCCAGATGTAGCCAGTGCCACACGGGAACGGGAAACCGGCCTCAATCACTGACGCTCCTGTGTCAGCATCTGGCCCGATTCACGTCCCGCATCCGGCCATGGCCCTGCAGCTCGGCGATACCGTTCCCGATTTCACCCAGGACTCCCAGCTGGGGCCCATCAACCTCTACGACTTCGCTGACGGCAGCTGGGTGGTGTTGTTCTCCCACCCCGCGGACTACACCCCGGTCTGCACCACCGAGCTGGGCGAAGTGTCGCGCCTGCGCCCCGAGTGGGAGAAGCGCAACGTCAAGACCATCGCCCTCAGCGTCGACTCGGCCGAGAGCCACAAGGGCTGGATCTGCGACATCGCCAGCGCCGCGATGTAGGGCAGCGCCATCAGGATGCCGGCCTGCATCCGCGCTTCGGCCGCCAGCGCCTTGGCGCGCTTGGCCAGCGGGTGCTCGGCGGCCACCGCGCAAAACGTCACGCCCATGATGGTGTCGGCGCGTGTGGTGAACACATACATCTTGCCGTCGCCGA
>CALJTZ010000609.1 GCA_937975655.1 uncultured Synechococcus sp.
GGGCGGCGCCGGTCGCTGATGCGGAACGATCAGGGCATGTACACCGAGCTCCAGGGCCAGCTCGATGCCTGGGGATCGATCAGCGGTTCGCTCCAGGATCTGCGGCCGGATCTCCAGCTGGTGGTGCAGGGCCCAGGGTCCGGTCCCGTGCTGCTCAACGAAACCTGGAGCGGTGCGCTCACGGCCCGCAGCGGTGGCGGCGGCGACCTGCGGCTCGTGCCCCAGGCCCCCGCAGCCCCCGGCGCCCTGCAGGCCCTCCTGGATCGCCGCTGGCTTCCCAGTGCCGTGCAGTTGAGCCGGGGCGGCGGGAGCCTCAGCTTCAGCGGCAGTCCCAGCCGCTACACCTGGACATCGTCGGCCTTTCCCCTGGACGGCCTGCAGCTGGCCATGGGGCCCCGCTCCACCCACCAACCCCTGCAGGGCAGCCTCAGTGGCCGGGGGTTCCTGGATCTGCAGCCCCTGTGGATGCGCGGCACGGTCCAGGTGGACCAGCCCGCCCTGCTGGGGGTCAGCGGACGCCGGCTGGTGGCCACGGGCGAGTACCGGGATCGTCGTTTCACGCTGACTGGAGCGCTTGACGCCGATCAAGACGCTCGCGTGGGCTTGCAGCTCAAGGGAGAGCGGGGTGGTTCGATCTGGAGCCGTTTCGAGGGGCGGCGGCTGGCGTCCCCCCTGCTGCGCCAGTTCCTCGCCGCCTGGCCCCTGTGGCGCGGCGATCCGCAACCACCCCGTGGAGCGGCCAGGGATCTCGGCGCCCTGGTGATCGACACCCTGGGCGGCAGCCTCTCCGATCAACTGGCGGCCCTCGAGGCGGCCAAGGCGCGCCTGGCGGCTGTGGCGGCCCTGCAGAACGCCCCTGGGCGCCGCCTGGATCTGGCCGATCTCGAGGGCCTGGTGGATGCGGATCTCACCCTGCAGGGCCCCAGGGCGGATCGGCTGGTGCTCGACCTAACCGCCCGCGGCCATCTCTGGTTGCAACGGGAGGATCGGGACTTGGCCCTCGGCGCTGAGCCCTTCACAGCCCGGCTGCAGGGACCCCTGCGGCAGGGGGCAGGCAGCTTCAGCCTTGAGCACCTTCCCCTGTCCTTGCTGGCGCTGCTCTCCCCGGTGCCGGCCTCCCTGCGGGGGGGCTTGATGGCCCAGGGGCGCTACAGGCTCGGCGGTGCCCACCCGGAGCTGGAGGCCTCCCTGGGTCTGCAGCAGGCTCAACTGCAGGGGCGGCCCCTCAGCCTCGAGCGGGGCCTGGTGCGGCTGGAGCCCCAGGCCATCGCCGTCGATTGGTCGCTGCGCAGCGGCGGTGCCGCCAACAGCCTGGATTTGCGGGGGCAGGTGCCGCTCCAGCCCGATGCCACCGGGCTGGAGCTGAGGCTCTCCAGCCGTGGCGATGGGCTGCACTTCCTCTCGGCCTTCGGTGGGGAGGGCGTGAAGTGGCAGCAGGGTGATGCCGACCTGCAGCTGCTGGTGCGCGGCAGCCTCAGCGACCCGATTGCCAACGGCTTCCTGCGCTTCAGCAAGGGGGTTCTCCAGGTGGCCGGCCAGACCATGCGCGAGCTGGAGGCCACCGTGCTGTTCGACTTCCAGGAACTCGAACTCCAACAGCTCACCGCCAAGGTGGGACCGCGGGGTTCCCTCACGGGCTCGGGCCAGTTGGCGCTGGTGCAGGAGCGCTCCACCGCCCCGCGGCTGCTGACGCTGCAGCTCAAGCAGGCCCCCTTCGCCGTGCCGCGGCTGCGGGCCCAGGCGGATGGCACGGTGCTGGTGAGTGGAGCCCTGGTGCGCCCGGTGCTCTCCGGGGAGCTGCAGCTCAGTCGCGGCAGCCTCAACGTGCAGCCCGGCCAGCTGGCCACCGAGGCGGAACCGCGCAAGCCCGTGAGCGTGAGGGAGCTGCTGGAGGCCAAGTGGGACTTCCGCCAGCCCCTGGTGGTGATGGGGGCCGACGTGGAGAGCAACACCAGCCGCGACCTGCGCGAGGCAGTGCCCAACCTGCCGTTCATCAGCCTCAACGGCCTGCGCTTGCGCCTCGGCCCCGACCTGGCGGTGACGGTGCCGAACGTGCTCAATTTCAACACCGGTGGGGTGTTGACCCTCTCCGGCCGCCTGGATCCCTCCATCCAGGCCAGTGGTGTGGTGCGGTTGCTGAACGGACGGTTGGGTCTGTTCACCACCACCTTCAGCCTGGATTCCAATGCCCCCAACGTGGCGATTTTCACGCCCTCGCTGGGTCTGATCCCCTACATCGACATCGCCCTGAGGACGCGGGTGTCGGACACCCTGGGCACCAGCGATGCCAGCCGCTTCTTCATCCAACTGCGCGAGCTTGTGCTGCAAGATAGCAGCCGTCGAGGGGAAGACCATGTCGGGTGTCGACGTCGCCACGATGATGAGGTCGATGTCATCACGCAGCGCCAAGTCTTCTTCAATGGTCTTGATACCGTCTGTGTTGATGATGTACACATCAGCTTTTTGTGCGAGCATTTTCTTGCGCCGCTCACGAGTGCCGTACACAACCGATGCGTCTAAGTGCGGGAAGGTCTTGAACACCTCATCAGCCCATGTGCGTTCCATCGTGGACAGTGGGCAGATGATGAGCGCCTTACGAACCATCTTGCTCTCGCGCATGTAGTCAAACGCCCACAGCGAAGTCACGGTCTTACCCAAGCCCATGCTGTTTAAGCAGAATGCTCGGTCGTGCATCGACAAGAAGTTGGCCGTCTCGACTTGTGCCTCGAACGGTTTGAACCTACCCGGCCACTTGTAGTAGTACTGCATTGGGTCAGGTGCGTTGATGCCAAGGTTGCGAAGAACCTTAACTTCGTCAGGGCGGTGAGGAACCGCCACCAGTGTG
>CALJTZ010000610.1 GCA_937975655.1 uncultured Synechococcus sp.
GCCTTCTCCAAGGGTGGCGAAGGCGGGCTGAGCACCAAGGAAGGGGTGCCCACCTCGGTGACCTACGGCTTCCTCAAGGCCCTGCTCGACAACTGCAAAGGCCTTACCCCCCAGGGGGTGGTGATCGCCTTCGACACGGCCGAACCCACCTTCCGCCATGAGGCCGATGAGGCCTACAAGGCCCACCGGGATGTGGCGCCGGAGCACTTCTTTCAAGACCTGGGCAATCTGCAGCAGATCCTCGAGGAGAGCCTCGATCTGCCCCTGTGCATGGCACCGGGCTACGAGGCCGACGACGTGCTCGGCACCCTGGCCAACCGCGCCGCCAACCAGGGCTGGGGGGTGCGCATCCTCTCGGGCGACCGCGACCTGTTCCAACTGGTGGACAACGAGCGCGACATCGCGGTGCTGTACATGGGTGGCGGCCCCTATGCCAAGAGCAGTGGCCCGGTGGAGATCCGCCGCGAGGGGGTGCTGGCCAAGTTGGGGGTCACCCCAGAGGAAGTGGTGGATCTCAAAGCCCTCACCGGCGACACCAGCGACAACATCCCCGGGGTGAAGGGTGTGGGCCCGAAAACCGCCATCAACCTGCTGCAGGCCTACGGCGATCTCGACCAGGTGTACGCGGCGGTGGAGCAACTGGAGGGGGCCGGCCCCAAGGCAAAGGACCCCAAGGGAGTGATCAAGGGAGCCCTGCTGGGCAAGCTCAGCAGCGACCGGGAGAACGCCTACCGCTCCCGGATGTTGGCGGAAATCCTGGTGGACATCCCCCTGCCCCGCGAGCCACGGCTGGAGCTCGGCGAGGTGAAGAGCGAGGCCCTGGCCAGCAGCCTCGAGGAGCTGGAACTGTTCAGCCTGCGGCGCCAGGTGGCCAGCTTTGCCCAGGTGTTCTCCGCCCATCCACCAGAGGTGGTTGCCGCGGCGCCTGCAGAAATGGTGCACCACGGTGCACCAATCCCGGACAGTCCTGCGAGCACAGGCCCCACCACCACCCCACCGGCCCTGCAGCCCGCGCTGATCAGCACGGCCGAGCAACTGGCCGGGCTGGTGGAACGGCTCTGGGCGGCCAGCGATCCCGCCGCCCCGGTGGCCCTGGACACGGAAACCACGGCCCTCAACCCGTTCCAGGCGGAACTGGTGGGCATCGGGCTGTGCTGGGGGGAAGGCCTGGCAGATCTGGCTTACATCCCCATCGGCCACCAGGCGGAACTCACCGACCCGCCGCAGCTGCCTCTGGATCAGGTGCTCACGGCCCTGGCCCCCTGGCTCAGCAGCCCGCAACACCCCAAAACCCTGCAGAACGCCAAATACGACCGGCTGATCCTGCTGCGCCATGGCCTGCCCCTGGAGGGGGTGGTGATGGACACGCTGCTGGCGGACTACCTGCGCGATGCCAACGCCAAGCACGGCCTGGAGGTGATGGCCCAGCGCAACTTCGGCTACCTGCCCACCAGCTATGGCGAGCTGGTGCCCAAGGGCGCCACCTTTGCCGCCGTGCCGATCCAGCAGGCCGCGCTCTATTGCGGCATGGACGTGCATGTGACCTGGCGCCTCACCGGACTGCTGCGGGGCCAGTTGGCGGAGCTGGGGCCGTCCCTGCCCAAGCTGCTGGAGCAGGTGGAGCTGCCCCTGGAGCCGGTGCTGGCCCTGATGGAGGCCACCGGCATCCGCATCGACACCGCCTACCTGGGGGAACTCAGCCAGGAGCTGGGCCACACCCTCGAGCGCCTGGAAAGCGAAGCCAAAACCGCTGCTGGGGTGGAGTTCAACCTGGCCTCCCCCAAACAACTGGGGGAACTGCTGTTCGACACCCTGGGGCTCGACCGCAAAAAATCTCGCAAGACCAAAACCGGTTGGAGCACCGATGCAGCGGTGCTCGAGAAGCTGGAGGAGGCCCACCCGGTGGTGCCGCTGGTGCTGGAGCACCGCACCCTCAGCAAGCTCAAGAGCACCTATGTGGATGCCCTGCCGGCGCTGATGGAACCGGAAACGGGCCGGGTGCACACCGATTTCAACCAGGCCGTCACGGCCACGGGCCGGCTGAGCAGCAGCAATCCCAACCTGCAGAACATCCCCATCCGCACCGAGTTTTCACGGCGGATCCGCAAGGCCTTCCTGCCGGAAGCGGGCTGGCAGCTAATCAGCGCCGACTACTCCCAGATCGAGCTGCGCATCCTCACCCACCTGAGCGGAGAAGAGGTGCTGGTGGAGGCGTACCGCACGGGCGACGATGTGCACGCCCTCACCGCCCGCCTGCTGCTGGAGAAGGACGCGGTGAGCGCCGACGAGCGGCGCCTGGGCAAAACCATCAACTTCGGCGTGATCTACGGCATGGGCGCCCAGCGCTTCGCGCGGGAAACGGGGGTGAGCCAGGCCCAGGCCAAGGAGTTTCTGAGCAAGTACAAGCAGCGCTACCCGAAGGTGTTCGCCTTCCTGGAGCTACAGGAGCGGCTGGCCCTGAGCCGCGGCTATGTGGAAACGATCCTGGGCCGCCGCCGGCCGTTTGCCTTTGATCCCGGTGGCCTAGGCCGCTACCGGGGCAAGGATCCTCTGGAGATCGATCTGGAGGTGGCCCGCCGCGGCGGCATGGAAGCCCAGCAGCTGCGCGCTGCCGCCAATGCGCCGATCCAGGGCTCCAGCGCCGACATCATCAAACTGGCCATGGTGCAGTTGCACCACCAGCTGGCGACCAGCGGCCTACCGGCCCGGCTGCTGCTGCAAGTGCACGACGAACTGGTACTGGAGGCAGCTCCGGAAGCCCTGGACGAGGTGCTGGCGCTCACGCGTGAAACCATGGAGCGCGCGATGGAGCTTGCCGTCCCCCTTGTGGTGGAGACCGGCGTCGGCCCGAACTGGATGGAAGCGAAATGACCCTGCGCCTCACCAACACCCTCACCCGCCGCGTTGAGGAGTTCCGGCCGCTCGAGCCCGGCAAGGTGAGCATCTACTGCTGCGGGGTCACGGTCTACGACCTCTGCCACCTGGGCCACGCCCGCAGCTACATCGCCTGGGATGTGTTGCGCCGCTATCTGATCTGGAGCGGCTACGCGGTGACGTTCGTGCAGAACTACACCGACATCGACGACAAGATCCTCAATCGCGCCGCTGAAGAGGGCAGCTCGATGGAGGCGGTGAGCGAGCGCAACATCGACGCCTTCGTCGCCGACATGGCGCGTCTCAACATCCTGCCGGCGGACCGCATGCCCCGCGCGACCCGCAGCCTCGATGCGATCCGGGCGCTGATCGGCGAGCTGGAGGCCAAAGGCGCCGCCTACTCCGCCGATGGCGATGTGTATTTCGCCGTGATGAAACACGCCGGCTACGGCAAGCTCAGCGGCCGCGATCTCGAGCAACAGCAAGACAACGCCGCCGGTCGTGTGGCCACTGAGGAAGAAGCCCGCAAGCAGCACCCCTTCGATTTCGCCCTCTGGAAGGGCACCAAGCCTGGCGAACCGAGCTTCCCCTCTCCCTGGGGCGCAGGCCGGCCTGGCTGGCACATCGAGTGCTCGGCGATGGTGCGCGAGGAATTGGGCAACACGATCGACATCCATCTCGGCGGTGCCGATCTGGTGTTCCCCCACCACGAAAACGAAATCGCCCAGTCGGAGGCGGCCACCGGCCAGGAGCTGGCCCGCTACTGGCTGCACAACGGCATGGTGAATGTGGGCGGCCAGAAGATGAGCAAATCGCTCGGCAACTTCACCACCATCCGCGCCCTGCTGGATTCGGGCGTGTCACCGATGACCCTGCGCCTGTTCACCCTCCAGGCCCACTACCGCAAACCGCTGGACTTCACCGCCGAAGCCCTCGAGGCCGCCGCCACCGGCTGGAAGGGCCTCAACGCCGCCCTCAGCCTGGTGGCCAGTGCAAGCGCCACGGCCACCGCCACTCCACCGGCGCAGCTTTCCCCGGAACTCGCCGCCACCCGCGCGCGCTTTGCCGCCGCCATGGACGACGACCTCAACACCTCCGCCGCCCTGGCGGTGCTGTTCGAGCTGGCCAAACCCCTGCGCTCCCTCGCCAATCGCCTGGAGCGCGGTGACACCGCCGCCGCGGCCGAGGCCACCAGCCCCGCCCTCGCCGCCCAGGGACAGCTACTGCTGGAGCTCGCCGGCGTGCTCGGCCTCCAACCTGAAACGTTCGATGCCGCGCAGGCCTCCGAGTCGGGCCCAAATGATGCCGAAATCGAAGCCCAAATCGCAGCTCGCCAGGCCGCCAAGGCCACCCGCAATTTCGCCGAAGCCGATGCCATCCGCGCCGCCCTCCAGGCCCAGGGCATTGAACTGATCGACAAGCCCGGTGGCCTCACCGAATGGCTGCGTAGCTGAGCCGAGTAGCCCCCCGCGTCAGTCGTCGCCGTCCGGTCGGGGCGCCGGGGCCTGTTGCCCCTGCATCATCTGCTCGATCTTGCGGATGCGCTGCAGGGTGGTGGTCCAAACCTCCCGCCTGAAGCCGGGCTCGCACTGCTCCACCAGGGGCTCGAGCGCCTCGCCGCGCTCAAACGCCTCCCACAACTCCCGCTCGAGCTTGGCGCGCTCGATGAAATTCCAGCGCTGCAACCAGCCCACCATGCACCCTCGATCTGCACTGGGCCCAGTGTGACCGGCCCACCGGCGGGGATGCCTTCGCTGACGCTCTCCAGAAATGGTGCACCGTGGTGCACCATTTCTGCACACAGCCAAAGACACACCTCCCACCCCAGTCGAGACGGGGAACCCTCAACAGCGAGGCCCCCATCCGCAAGCCCGCCATGCCGTTGCCACTGCGTCGCCGCCAGCAGCAGGTGCTGCTGCGCCGTTGGAACCATTCACTGGCGGTGCGCCTACCGGCCCGGCTGCTCAAAGCCACCCACTACCGCGAGGGCATGGAGCTGCAGCTGCAACTCCGCGACGACGGCAGCCTGCTGCTCAGCCCCCTGCACGGCTTCAACCGGCTGCAGTTCAGCCACGAGCAAGCGCAACGGTTCGAGCGCCAGCCCCGCAGCGCCCCCACCTGGCAACTGCTCCGCTCCCTGGCACCCCCCAGCAGCGAGCCCGGGCTCGCACACATCGCAGCCCCCACGGCAGCAGCGCCCGGCACCCCAGATCCCGGCCCCACCTATCTCGACACCGGGGTGGTGCTGCGCTTGATCTGCCATGAACCAAGCAGCAGTGCCCAACTGCGCTGGTTCGGCATCGAACAGCGCCAGCGTGTGCGGCAGGTAATTGGCGGCCATGATCCACTGGCCATCGGCGCTGACGGCCACGTTGCGCATGCTCAGGCCGGCGCGCACTTCGGCCACCACGGCCAGATTCCACAGGTCGTACTTGGTGATCCAGCCGTCGCGCGAGGCGAAGAAGACGTAGCGGCCTTCCGGCGTGAATTTCGGCCCGCCGTGCAGGGCGAAGCGCGACTGGAAGCGGTGAATGGGCTCCAGCTTGTCGCCGTCGAGGATGGAGACGTGATGGTCGCCGCTTTCGACGACGACGAACAGGTTCATCGGGTCCGCCGCCCACAACGGCTTCGCGGGCAGCTGCGCCGCGCCGGCCAGCGCCACGCCGCCGGTGTGGCTGGCGCTGCCCGCCAGCACGACCCGCCACGGATCCACTCTGTGATGCCTTGCCAAAGCTGACTTCAAGGCGGTGTACTGGGGGTCGGGGTAGCGGGTCGCATCAGCCGCCTGTACCGCAGCCCATGCCATGAGGCACGGCCCGCAGGCATTCGAGTTGGTGGAGAAATCGAACTGCGCCGCCCCCGCCGCATCGGGCCCGCCGTGGATTCGGGGTGAGGGGCTCACGTCACACCCCAATTGCTATCAAAAGAAGAGCTAG
>CALJTZ010000611.1 GCA_937975655.1 uncultured Synechococcus sp.
CCAGGCAGGTCGGGCAGCTGTCCCAGGTCCAGCCGGCTTTCCTTGGGGGCGTGGAAGTCGCTGCCACGCGAGGCCAGCAGTCCGAACTCCTGCGCCATGCCGGTGTACTTGATCTGGTCGGCATGGCCGTGGCTGCTGGTGAGCACCTCTGCCATCTTCAAGGCAGCGGCTGCCTCAAGCTCCGCCAACGCCGGCATCAGGGTTTCGGGCACGTACTGGCCGCCGAACTGGCCATAGCGGCCCAGTCTGTTGGGGCGCGCCGCCAGCTCCAGGGCGCTGGGATCGGGGCCGCTGACGGAAGACAAGCCGCTGGCAGTGGACACAGGGGGAACGGTGCTGGTCACCGGCGGCGGAGCAAGATCACAGCAGCGTAAGAAGCAGCCATGGCCAAGGGCGGCTGGCAGGAATTCAGCAGGCCGGAAAGCCTGGAGCGAGGCGCGGCTGGCGGCCTGGCTGGCGGGCCCACCCCCAAGGCCCAGCAGCGGGTGCGGGTGCAACGCACCAAGGCGGGCAAGGGCGGAAAACTGGTGACGGCCATCACCGGACTGGAGGCTCCCGAGGGGGAGCTCAAGATCCTGCTCAAGCAGCTCAAGGCCGCCGCCGGCACCGGCGGCACCGTGAAGGACGGGGTGATTGAGCTCCAGGGCGACCAGGTGGCCCCGGCCCTGGCCGCCCTGGAGAAGGCCGGCTACCGGCCCAAACAGGCAGGGGGCTGAGGTCGCCAGCCCGGGCCGTCAGCGGGGGATACTTGGCCCATCAGCCTGCAGCAGAGCGCGATGACCGCCCCCACGGTCCCCTACGGCGAACTCACCACCCAGGGAGCCTCCACGAACATCGCCCGGCACCACACCTCGGTGGATCGGGCCGCCCGGGCCAAGCAACGGGGGCACCGCAGCGCCATTCTCTGGTTCACCGGCCTCAGCGGCTCCGGCAAGAGCACCCTGTCCAACGCCGTGAACTCCGCACTGTTTGAGCGTGGCCTCTTCTGCTACGTGCTGGATGGCGACAACATTCGCCATGGCCTCTGCAAGGACCTGGGCTTCTCCGATGCCGCCCGCGAGGAGAACATCCGCCGGATCGGCGAAGTGAGCAAGTTGTTCCTCGATGCCGGCGTGGTGGTGCTCACGGCCTTCGTGTCGCCGTTCAAGGCGGACCGCGACAAGGCCCGGGCCCTTGTGGATGCCGGTGACTTCATCGAGATCCACTGCGCCGCCGACCTGGAGGTGTGCGAGCAGCGCGACACCAAGGGCCTCTACGCCAAGGCCCGGGCCGGCGAGATCAAGGAGTTCACCGGCATCTCCAGCCCCTACGAGGCCCCTGATAACCCAGAGCTGCGGGTGGACACCGGCAGCCAGACCCTGGAGGAGTCGGTGGAGCAGGTGATCACTTACCTGCAGGCCCAGGCCGTCATCCCTCAGGCAGCCTGAGCGCCTCCACCTCCGGCAACCCCCTGGTGTCGGCCCAGGCATCGAAGAACGTCTTGAGGCAACTGGTCACTGGCACAGCCAGGAGCAGGCCCAGCAGGTCGCCCAGGCCCATCAGGCTGCCCACCCGCGCCCCGATGGGCAGACACACCAACAACCAGGCAGGCTGCAGGCCCACGATGCTGCCCATCAGTCGGGGCTGGATCACCTGATCCACCACCTGACCCACCGTGATGGCCGCCGCCAGCACCTCTGCGCCGGTGCGTGGGTCATCCAGAGCCAGCAGGGTGCTCACCAGAACGATGGTGAGGGCACTGGCATAGGGAATCAA
>CALJTZ010000612.1 GCA_937975655.1 uncultured Synechococcus sp.
TCCCCCACGGGACGCACGTCCGAGAGGTCCACCGAGATCTCGATGGGGGTAGCGGCATCAAAGCGCTCATCGCTGCAGAGCTCCAGCAGCAGCTGGTAGCTGTCCACCCAGCCGCGGCGGGTGTCGCCCACCTTGATGTGAACCCGGTTGGCTTCAATAGTGTGGCTGGTGTGCTCCTGGCGTTGGCCCGCTGCGGTGGCACCGATGTCGCTGACGCCGGTGATCACCAGTTCGTTGCGGATTGCCGGCAGCCGCGAGATCAGGTGCGGTTCGATGATGGCGCCGGTGCCGCAACCCATCATCGCCAGGTCCATCATCAGACCGAAGGCTTCCCAGTCCACCAAGTTGGTGGAGGTGCAGTTGTAGGCACCGGAGAAGTTGTGCTGCTGCTCGATCCAGGGGGTGCCGCCGATCCACAGCCAGCGGCCTGAGGGCAGGGCCATCTGCTTCTGCTGCATCCTTCGCAGCAGCTCCACTTCCTCTTGGTTGAGGTTGCCCAGCTTGCGCAGGCCCTCGAGGTTGCGCTCGCCCACCTGATGCCAGCTCTCACGCCCTGAGGCGGTCTTGCGGCTGTAGGTCCGGTAAAACACCGGGTTGGCGGCTGGAGCGGTGGCCGGGAAATCGACCCTCGGTCCGTTCAGGGTGTTGCTGGAGATGGTGCTTGGGCCGGGTACGGACAGGGTCACCGTGGGCGCTTCACTAGGCATTGCTGGAACCTTAACGCCACCAGTGGGGTGTGCAAGCAGCGATTGCCACCATTGGCGGGGGAGGATGGGCTGACCAGCCATGGGGTTGTTCCTTGCCTGTGCGTGTCATGGATCGCGTCTGCGAGCCCGAACTGATGGATGACGCGGAGCAGGCCCTGGCCTATGCCCAGGCCGATTTCTCCGCCGGTGATCAGGCCCTGGTGGAGCGCCTGGACCAGCTCTTCCCTGCCGGGCTGGGGGCGCGGCTGCTGGATCTGGGCTGCGGGCCCGGCAACATCAGTTTTCCCTTGGCCCAGCGCCATGGCCAGGCCACGGTGCTGGGCGTGGATGGTGCCGCAGCGATGCTGACCCTGGCCCGGCAGCAGTTGCAGCAGCACCCCCTGTTGCAGGGTCGGCTTGATTTCCAGCAGGCGCTGCTGCCCTGTCCAGGGCTGGCCGGTGGATTCTCAGCCGTGGTGAGCAACAGCCTGTTGCACCACCTGCACAACCCCCAGGTGCTGTGGGATGCCCTGCGGCAGATGGGGGCCCCCGGCGCCTGCATCTACGTAAAAGATCTGCGCCGTCCCAGCAGCAGTGCGGCCGCTGAGGAGCTGCGCCAGCGCTACCTGGCAGAGGCGCCGCCGGTGCTGCAGCGCGACTACATCGCCTCCCTGCATGCAGCGTTCCGGCCCGAGGAGGTGCAGCAGCAGTTGGCTGCCGCCGGACTCAAGGGCCTGCGGGTGGAGCCCCTCGAAGACCGCTATCTCGAGGTGTGGGGCCAGCTGGCTTGAGGGCCTGGCTGCTCAGGGGCCACTGCCCAGAAATGATGCACCGTGGTGCACCTTCCCCGCACAGCCCCACCTGTCAGGCTGGCTCGATGACCAGCAGCACGACCAGCAGCACCGCTAGCGCCGCCATCAGCCCCGAACTCGCCGCCCTGGCCGAGGCCGTGGGCCGGCGCCGCAATTTCGCGATCATTTCCCACCCGGACGCCGGCAAGACCACGCTGACCGAAAAGCTGCTGCTGTTCTCG
>CALJTZ010000613.1 GCA_937975655.1 uncultured Synechococcus sp.
GTCTACTGATCAGGGAGGTTGATCCATGTCTCGTATTGGTAAAGCGCCGATTCCCGTTCCGGGCGGCGTCACCGTCAGCCTCAATGGTCTTGACGTCACGGTGAAGGGCCCCAAGGGGCAACTCAGCCGCACTCTCCCTGACGGTGTCACCATCGCTCAGGACGGCAACAGCCTTTTGGTGAGTCCTGCCAGCGGCAACCGTCGTTCACGCGAGCGTCACGGTCTGTGCCGCACCCTCGTGGCCAACATGGTGGAGGGCGTCAGCCAGGGTTTCACCCGCAAGCTTGAGATTGTCGGCGTGGGCTATCGCGCCGCCCTTCAGGGCACGAAGCTGGTGGTCTCTGCTGGCTACAGCCACCAGGTGGAGATGGTGCCCCCCGATGGCGTCACCTTCGCCGTTGATGGCAACACCACCGTGCTGGTGTCCGGTGCCGACAAGGAAGTTGTGGGCAACGAAGCTGCCAAGGTGCGTGCCATTCGTCCGCCGGAGCCCTACAAGGGCAAGGGCATCAAGTACGAGGGCGAACGCATCCTGCGCAAGGCCGGTAAGACCGGTAAGAAATGAGGTCTGCCTAAGCGTCGTTACCCTGTACTGCCATGTCCACCGTCTCCCGCAAGCAGCAGACCCAGAAGCGTCACCGCCGTCTGCGTCGCCATCTCTCTGGCACCGCCGCGCGTCCGCGCCTGGCTGTGTTCCGCTCCAACAATCACATCTACGCCCAGGTCATCGACGACGACGCGCAGAACACCCTGTGTTCCGCCTCGACGCTCGATAAAGATCTGCGCACCAGCGTCACGGCCGGTGCCACCTGCGATGCCTCCGTGGCCGTGGGTGCACTGGTCGCCAAGCGTGCCCTCGCCAAGGGCATTCAACAGGTGGTCTTCGATCGCGGCGGCAACCTGTACCACGGCCGTGTCAAGGCCCTGGCTGACGCCGCCCGGGAAGCGGGCCTTCAGTTCTGATCCCTGCTCTCACCATGACCGAAACCAACGACCAAGTTCAATCCAGCGATATCCCGGCGGCGTCCGATGTCCCTGCAGCGGCCGAAGGCCAGCAGGAACGTCGTGGCGGTGGTGGCCGGGGTGATGGCAAGGGTGACCGCCGTGGCGGTGGCCGTGGCCGCGACAACCGTCGTGGTCAGGAGCGCGACTCCGAATGGCAGGAGCGCGTGGTCCAGATCCGCCGGGTCTCCAAGACCGTGAAGGGCGGTAAGAAGATGAGCTTCCGGGCCATCGTTGTTGTCGGCAACGAGAAGGGCCAGGTGGGCGTGGGTGTCGGCAAGGCCGGCGATGTGATTGGTGCCGTCCGCAAGGGCGTGGCCGATGGCAAGAAGCACCTCGTGAAGGTGCCCCTCACCCGCCATTCCTCGATCCCCACCATCGGCAATGGCCGTGACGGCGCCGCCAGCGTGCTGATCCGTCCCGCTGCCCCTGGTACCGGTGTGATCGCGGGCGGTTCGATCCGCACGGTGCTCGAGCTCGCCGGCATTAAGAACGTGTTGGCCAAGCGCCTCGGTTCGAAGACCCCCCTGAACAACGCTCGTGCCGCCATGGATGCCCTGGCCGGCCTGCGCACCCACAAGGAGACCGCCAAGGAGCGGGGCATCTCCCTTGAGCAGATCTACTCCTGAGGCCCGCCATGACGTCGCTCAATCTCCAGTCCCTCGCCCCTCAGAAGGGGTCCCGTCGCCGCAAGCTCCGTAAGGGTCGCGGTATTGCCGCTGGCCAGGGTGCCAGCTGCGGTTTCGGTATGCGCGGCCAGAAGTCCCGTTCGGGTCGTCCCACCCGGCCGGGCTTCGAGGGCGGCCAGATGCCCCTCTACCGCCGGGTGCCGAAGCTCAAGCACTTCACCCTGATCAATCCCAAGAACTACACGGTGATCAACGTCGCCAAGCTCGCCGACCTCAAGGCCGGCAGCACGGTGAACATCGACACCCTGGTCAAGGATGGTCTGGTCACCAGCCCCAAGCATCCCCTCAAGGTGCTCGGCAACGGTGATCTGAAGGTGAAGCTCACCGTTCAGGCCGCCGCCTTCACCGCCAGCGCCCGCGAGAAGATCGAGGCTGCTGGTGGCACCTGCGAAGAGATCTGAAAGGGACGGCTTGAAGCCCCCATTCCCCTTCACCCATTAGGGTCAGAGCCGTCTGTCAGCGCCATCAGGGCCTGCAGGCGGCTTTTTTAGTCCGGGTTCCTGCCCTCTCCATCGTTCGCCATGCTCGTCAGCCGGGGACGCAACCCCAGTGCCGGTGAAATTTTCAGCCAGCTGATCCAGGCCAAGGATCTGCGCAACCGGGTGTTGATCACCCTGGGCTTGCTGCTGTTGGTTCGCCTCGGCATCTACATCCCGGTGCCCGGTATCGACCGGGTGGCCTTCCAGGACTTCATTGCTCGCGGCGGTCAGCTGATCGGCTTCCTCGACATTTTCACGGGCGGTGGCATCTCCACCCTCGGGGTGTTCGGCCTGGGGATCCTGCCCTTCATCAATGCCTCGATCATCCTGCAGCTGCTCACCTCGGCCCTGCCCCCGCTCGAGGATCTGCAGAAGAACGAGGGCGAGGCCGGACGCCGCAAGATCGCCCAGTACACCCGCTATGTGGCTCTGGGCTGGGGAATCCTTCAGAGCGTGGTGTTCGCCCTGATCCTGCGTCCCTACGCCATCGCCGGCACCTCCGATCTGGTGTTCGTCATCCAGACGGCAGTGGCCCTGGTGACCGGTTCGATGGTGGTGATGTGGATCAGTGAGGTGATCACCGAACGCGGCATTGGCCAGGGTGCGTCCCTGGTGATCTACTTGAACATCGTGGCCACCCTGCCCCGTGCCCTGGGCTCCACCATTGAGTTGGCCCAGAGCGGTGATCGCAGCACTGTGGGCGGGATCGTGGTGCTCGTGCTCGTGTTCCTGATCACGATCGTGGGCATCGTGTGCGTGGAGGAGGGCAACCGCCGGATTCCGATCGTGAGTGCCAAGCGCCAGGTGGGCGGAGCCAACCTGGCTGCCCGCCAGAGCTACCTGCCGCTCAAGCTCAATGCCGGTGGCGTGATGCCCATCATCTTTGCTTCGGCTGTGGTGTTCCTGCCGCTCACCATCGCCAACATGACCAAGTCCCCCTGGTTGATCCAGGTGGCGGGTTACCTCAGCCCCAACAGCAGTACCCCCTGGGTCTATGCGCTGCTGTTCTTTGGCTTGATCATTGGTTTCTCCTTCTTCTACGCCTCGCTCACGGTGAATCCGGTGGATATCGCCACCACCTTGAAGCGTTCCGGCGTTGCCATCCCCGGGGTGCGTCCCGGCTCCGCCACGGCGAACTATCTGGGCAGTGTCCAGAACCGGCTCACCCTGCTCGGAGCCCTGTTCCTTGGTGCTGTGGCGATCATCCCCTCGGCGGTGGAGTCGTCCACCCAGGTGAAAACCTTTCAGGGCCTTGGTGCCACGTCCCTGCTGATCCTTGTGGGTGTGGCCATCCAGACCGCTAAGCAACTGCAGACCGCTGTGATTTCCCAGCGCTACGAGGGCATGGTGCGGCAGTGATGCCGCCCTGCTGACTCCAGGTCTCTGCATTTTCGTTCCCTTTTCTCCCCACGTCCCATCCCCCGTTCCTCGCCATGAAGCAGCGTCTCCTCTTCCTCGGTCCCCCAGGTGCCGGAAAGGGCACCCAGGCCCAGCGCCTGGCGGAGTCCAAGGGGCTGCTCCATCTCTCCACCGGTGATCTGTTGCGCGCCGAAGTGGCGGCCGGTTCCGAGTTGGGCCAGGAGGCGGAAGCGGTGATGGCCCGCGGTGAGCTGGTGAGCGATGCCCTGGTGCTGGCCATCGTGCGTAGTCGCCTGGTGGCCCACAGCGGCGGCTGGCTGCTGGATGGCTTCCCCCGCAACGTGGTGCAGGCCGATGCCCTGGCTCAGCTGCTCGAGGAGCTCGGCCAGCAGATCGAGTTGGTGGTGCTGATGGAGCTTGATGACGCTGCGCTGATCGAGCGTTTGCTCTCCCGCGGCCGGGCCGACGACAACGAGCAGGTGATCCGCCACCGCCTGGAGGTGTATCGCGAGCAAACGGCGCCGCTGATCGCCTACTACCGCGAGCGGCAGCTGCTGCAGTCGGTGGAGGCGGCCGGCACGGTCGAGGCCATTGCCGAGCGGATCGCCGGGTTGCTCGGTTGACCTGTGTGGTAAGTTCGTCGTTTGGAAATTCGGAGAGACCGCTCCCATGAAGGTGCGTGCCTCGGTCAAGAAAATGTGCGACAAGTGCCGGGTGATTCGTCGCCACGGCCGGGTAATGGTGATCTGCTCCAACCCCAAGCACAAGCAGCGTCAGGGTTGATACCCGGCGGAGCCTTGTCCTCGGTCCGCTTGCGGACCAACCCCTAACCCGCCCAGCCTGCTCTGGGCACCCTTGCTCAACCGAACGTTTTTTCTGTGGCTCGGATTGCCGGCGTCGACATTCCTCGTGACAAGAGGATCGAGATTGCTCTCACCTACGTGTATGGGATTGGCCTGACCACGGCCAAGAAGATCCTCGCCAAGACCGGCGTCAACCCTGACACCCGCGTCAAGGACCTCGAGGACGCCGACGTGCAGAAACTGCGCGGCGCCACCGAGGGCTTCACCCTCGAGGGCGACCTGCGTCGTCAGGAGGGCATGGCCCTCAAGCGTCTTCAGGACATCGGCTGTGTCCGTGGCCGCCGCCACCGTGCCGGCCTGCCCGTGCGTGGTCAGCGCACCCGCACCAACGCTCGCACCCGACGCGGCGCCCGTAAGACCGTTGCCGGCAAGAAGAAGTAAGGCGTTCAAGCCCCTTCTCGGCCACCACTCTCCTTTCGCTCCTGCCGACTGGTCACCATTGCGACCGGCGTCACCAGGACGACCCCCTGTTCAGTTCCCCGATTACCTCCCTGCTCCTGCAGGGCATCTGCCATGGCCAAGCCCGCCAAGAAATCCGGCGCGAAGAAGACGAAGCGCAATGTGCCCAACGGTGTTGCGCACATTCAGAGCACCTTCAACAACACCATCGTGTCGATCACCGATACGGCTGGTGAAGTGATCTCCTGGAGTTCCGCTGGTGCCAGCGGCTTCAAGGGTGCCCGCAAAGGCACGCCATTTGCCGCTCAGACCGCCGCCGAGGCTGCTGCCCGCCGCGCTCTTGAGCAGGGCATGCGCCAGATCGAAGTGCTCGTGCGTGGGCCTGGCTCTGGCCGTGAGACGGCCATTCGTGCCCTGCAGGTAGCTGGCCTGGAGATCACCCTGATCCGCGACGTCACTCCCCTGCCCCACAACGGTTGCCGCCGTTCCAAGCGTCGCCGGGTCTGATCCGACGCGTTGCTTAGCCCCAGGGGGGCTCATCCATACCTTCTGAGCTTCAGACCGTGTTGCAGTACCAGATCGATCGGGTTGAACACCAGGTCGCCGACGACCGCTCCCAGTTGGGCGTGTTCGTGATCGGCCCCCTTGAGCGGAGCCAGGCGATCACCCTGGGTAACTCCCTGCGTCGTGTGCTGATGGGTGCCCTTGAGGGCAGCGCCATCACCGCTGTGCGCATCGCCGGGGTCAACCACGAATACGCCACCGTTCCCGGTGTGCGTGAGGACGTGCTCGACATCCTGCTGAACTGCAAGGACATCCCCGTCAGCAGCCGCACTCGCGAGCTGGAGATCGGCCGTCTGGTGGTGAACGGTCCCGCCACCGTGACCGCCTCCGATCTGCAGTTCTCCTCCCAGGTTCAGGTGATCGACGGCGATCGTCCGATCGCCACCATTGCTGAGGGCCACAGCCTCGAGCTCGAAGTCCATGTGGAGCGTGGCGTGGGCTACCGCCCTGTGGATCGCCGCACGGAGGACACCAGCGCTATCGACCTGCTGCAGATCGATGCGGTGTTCATGCCCGTGCGTCGGGTGAACTACAGCGTTGACGAAACCGCTGTGGGTGAAGGCGGCTCCGCCCGCGAGCGGCTGCGCCTGGAAATCCAAACCGATGGCTCCGTCACCCCCGACGACGCCATGGCTCAGGCGGCCAACCAGCTGATTGCGCTGTTCCAGCCCCTGGCCAGCCTCACCATGGTGGATGAGCCCGGCCTTGAGCCCGAGCCCTCCGCCGAGGCTCAGATCCCCCTCGAAGAGCTCAACCTCTCCGTGCGGGCCTACAACTGCCTCAAGCGTGCCCAGGTCAACTCCGTGTCTGACTTGATGGGCTTCAGCTACGAGGATCTGCTGGAGATCAAGAACTTCGGGTCCAAGTCGGCCGATGAAGTGATCGAGGCCCTCGAGCGCATCGGTATCTCCCTGCCCCAGAGCCGCACCAGCGCCTGATTGCGGGCGATCTGACAGTACCGAATTTCTCCGACCTCCCCCTTCCTTTCCTGCCATGCGCCACCAGTGCCGAGTCCCCCAGCTGGGACGCCCCGCCGACCAACGCAAAGCCATGCTGCGCGCCCTCACCACGCAGCTGATTCGTGAGGGTCGTCTCACCACCACCAAGGCCCGCGCCAAGGCCCTGCGCGATGAAGCCGAGCGCATGATCACCCTGGCCAAGGAGGGCAGCCTTGCGGCCCGCCGCCGGGCCATTGGCTACATCTACGACAAGCAACTGGTCCACGCCCTGTTCGATAAGGCCCAGGAGCGCTACGGCGATCGCAATGGCGGTTACACCCGCATCATCCGCACGGTGCCCCGCCGCGGCGACAATGCCGAGATGGCCATCATCGAGCTCGTCTGAGCTTCCGTCCGACCGCTGAGGTCCACACTTCTCTGCCGCGGTGGACCGACTGTCCATCGCGGCTTTTTCATGCCTTACCAGCTGAGTTTGTCCCCCGATCCACCGGATCCTGTCGTGCGTCTTCGCCGCATCGCCCTCTGTTTGCAGTACGAGGGCAGCTCCTTCTGCGGCTGGCAGCGGCAGCCCCGTGATCCCAGTGTTCAGGAAACTCTTGAGGCGGCCATTGCCCAGCTGGATGCTCATCGGCCCGCCATGGCGGTGGCCGCAGGCCGTACGGACAGCGGCGTGCATGCCGCCGGCCAGGTGGTGCACTTTGACGCGGCCGGCCCCATCCCTGCCCAGCGCTGGGCAGCGGCCCTCAATGGACGCCTGCCCCCCAGCATCCGTGTGCGTGCCGCCGCCGAGGTGCCTGCCGATTGGCATGCCTGCTTCAGCGCCGTCTACCGGCGCTATCGCTACACCCTGTACAACGCACGCACCCCCAACCTGTTCTTGGCCCCTTGGAGCTGGCACCGCTACCAGCGCCGCCTCGACGACCAGCTGATGGATCGGGCCCTGGCGGACCTGCTGGGCGAGCACGACTTTGCCGCCTTCGAGCGGGCGGGCAGTAGCCGCAGCCATTCCCGCACCACTGTGCAGGAGGTGAGCCTTGTTCGCCGCGGTGACCTGGTGGAGGTGGAGATCCAGGCCAGTGGCTTCCTCTACGGGATGGTGCGGCTGCTGATGGGGCAGCTGGTGGCCATCGGCGAGGGCCGCCTCAGGCTTGAGGCCTTCCAGCGCCGCTGGCGCAGCCAGGCCCGCGAGGAGGTGAAGGAGGCCGCGCCGCCCCAGGGCCTTTGCCTGTTGCGGGTGGGCTATCCCTCGGAGGTGTTCCCCAGGGCTGCCTGGTACGATGGCCAACCGCGGTATTTGCTGGAGAGCTCTGATGCTCCGCCTGCTGCACCGGACTGAGCCCTTGGGTTCCTCTCCGGCTTCGCAGGTGTTCAGAACTCTCCGCTGAAGGGGCTTCGCTCCATCAGCTGACCGGTACCTGGTCTTGTCCCTACTGGGATCTTGCCAGCTCCAGGTCGCCGGCCTCCCCGCCCTTCCGTGCTCGCCTCCAGGGGTGTCAGCAGGTGAAGAGGTAGGGTCGCTAGACGAGCTTCTGGCTCCCGAGTGATCGGGCGCCCTGCCGTTCCCTCTGTCCAGCCCCGTCGTTGCAGCTCCCTGCTCGATGGCGCGCTACCCGATCCGGCCCGCCGGCGCGATGAACAAGACTCTCGTCCCCCCTCAGGATTCCTCCACTCGCCAGTGGTATCTGGTTGATGCGGAGAACCAGACCCTCGGCCGCCTTGCCAGTGAGGTGGCTTCGGTGCTGCGGGGTAAGAACAACCCCAACTTCGCCCCCCACATTGATGCCGGCGACTTCGTCGTGGTGATCAATGCCGACAAGGTGAAGGTGAGCGGCAACAAGTTCACCGAGAAGGTCTACCGCCGTCACTCGGGCCGTCCCGGCGGCATGAAGACCGAGAGCTTCGCGGCTCTGCAGGCTCGTCTGCCTGAGCGGATCATCGAGAAGGCTGTGAAGGGCATGCTCCCCCACAACGCCCTCGGCCGCCAGCTCTTCCGCAAGCTCAAGGTGTACAAGGGTGCTGAGCACCCCCACACCGCCCAGCAGCCCAAGGCCCTCGCGCTCGATCCCGCCGCTTCCGCCCAATGAGCACCAACAAAGTCGTCTACTGGGGAACCGGCCGTCGCAAGACCGCCGTCGCCCGTGTCCGTGTTGTTCCCGGCACCGGTTCCGTCACCATCAACGGCCGTCCCGGCGATAACTACCTCAACTACAACCCCGTTTACCTGGCCGCCGTCAAGGCTCCCCTGCAGACCCTGGGTCTGGCTGGCGAGTACGACCTGCTGGTGAACGTGCGTGGTGGCGGTCTCACCGGCCAGGCTGATGCCATCAAGCAGGGTGCAGCCCGAGCCCTGTGCGATCTGTCCCCCGACAACCGCAAGCCCCTCAAGACCGAAGGTCACCTCAGCCGCGACCCTCGCGCCAAGGAGCGTCGCAAGTACGGCCTGAAGAAAGCCCGTAAGGCTCCTCAGTTCTCCAAGCGCTGATCTCTTCCTTTCGTATTCAGCCGAGTCTCGTCATGCCCAAGGCCGACATTCATCCCACCTGGTATCCCGATGCCAAGGTGATCTGCAACGGAGAGGTGGTGATGACCACCGGCTCCACCAGCCCCGAGCTCCACGTGGATGTGTGGAGTGGCAACCACCCCTTCTATACCGGTACCCAGAAAATCCTCGACACCGAGGGTCGTGTGGACCGCTTCATGCGCAAGTACGGCATGGCTGGTGCGTCCGATGCTCCCCAGGAGACCAAGACGGAAGCCAAGACCGAAGCCGCTGCGCAATCCTGATTTCCATCCGTTGCACAACGGATTCACCGCAGGGCCGGATGCTCCAGGGCATCCGGCTTTTTGCTGACCTGCTGCCATGGATGCCTCTTTCCTGAGTGAGCGGCTGGAGACGGCCCGTTGCACCTTCGAGACCCTGGAGCGGCAGTTGGCCGATCCCGATGTGGCGGCCAACCCCAGCCAGCTCGAGCCGATTGCCCGTGAGCGCGCGCGCCTCGAGCCCCTCGTGAACGGCTATGCCGAACTCCAGAGCCTCCAGCGCCAGGAGCGGGAGGTGCGTGAGTTGCTCAAGCAGAGCCGTGGCGACCTGGAGATGGAGGCGCTCGCCCAGGACGAGCTGAGCGTGCTCGGCCAGAGCCTGGCCCAGTTGGAGGAGCAGCTCACCCTGGCGCTGTTGCCC